>NZ_PGUB01000016.1:0-59481 GCF_002924285.1 Aquimarina sp. I32.4
TAGGGAAGAAAAGAGCCATTAACCAAGAACAACTCAAGGAAAATATCAAAGGATTTATGAAAAAAAGGAAGGCAGACAAACCGCAGGTAAAAAAATATTTCCATCATAAGCACGCCAAATACGCCGCCTGAAAGATTTATAAGAACTAATTACCCTAACGATTAATAATATCATATGAGAATTTGATTAGATATGATTTTTATATCCTTAATTTATTAATAAGAGTTAATGAATATAAGCGCTGGATAGTTTTAAAATATTAATATCTTTATCAAAAATTAATGAACGAGCTATCGGGCTCTACTCTGCATATTTATTTATGAAAAACATCCTCTTTCTGATTTTATTAATGCCAATAGGATTATTTGCTCAAACAAAAAAGGATATTGAACCAAGAAATGAAAGTTTTATTACGATCGATATTTTATCACCGTTTTTTAGCCATTATGGAGGGAGATATTATACACCAAGATGGAGGTTAGGGTACATAAAAAACCTTAATGAAAAAGCCAAAATTGGAATTGACATTGGTTATGGAGATGCAAATATTTCATTAATAAATACTGGAGATAAATATTCGCTTTGGGAAATACGACCAGAATATTATCGTATAATTAACCCGAAAAGAAAAACATTAAAATATTTTGCCGTAGAGGCATTTTATATTAACCAAAAAGAGAGGTTTATTTCTCAACACTTCTTTGATGAACAAAATAATTATCGAACTTTTGATAAAGCCGATTATAGTCGGCAAAAATTCGGAGTTATTCCAAAATTTGGAATGTTTATAAATTTAAGTAACCAAATTGGACTGAATTTATATACAGGAATAGGTATAAGTTACCGGATTAATAAGTACAGTAATTTTGTAAATTTGATAGAAGATCAATATAATACTGAACATTTTCGGCCGTATTATAGAAATGAAGGATATAAAATTAGAGTAGAATTCACTTTTGGAATGAAATTATACTATCGAATAAAAAACTAATATTTATAACTAAATATCTGATTTACAGATCAAAAAATATTATTTGACTCTCTTTTAGAAAGAATCCTTGTTAATTTATCAACTATTATGATGAATTTAGGAACCAAGTTTAATATAACAGTACACGTTTTCTTGGTACTATAGCTATGCTATTTTTTATATAAGGGTTATGATGATTTATTGCACCCAAAAACAAGCATGGATATAACTATACTAACTGAGATGAGTTGTTCACTCATTTAAGCTTTTGAAAGACCAATTGATATAATAGTTTTGATGAAAGAAAATAAATGATCAATAAACTAAATTACATCAAATGAAAAAAATCGGACTTTTAATCAGTATCGGGTTTTTTACTATACAAGGTTATTCACAAACCAAAAATTTTATAGACCAAGCCTTTTTAGAAACAGAGGCCGAAGTTGATACTTTGGTCGTGCCAGATAAAATATATTTAACCATAATTTTAAACGAAGAAGATAGCCACAATCGAATGTCTGCTGAGCAATTAGAGAGTACGATGCACAGAGTTTTAACATCGTTAAATGTTGATGTCGAAAATAATTTATCTCTTTTAGATTTTAGTAGTGGCTTCAAAAAATATTTTATGAGCAAGCAAAAAGTATTGAAATCAAAAATGTACTCTCTAATTGTGTATGATGCAGTAAAGGCAGGAAAAGTCCTTGCAGGTTTAGAACAAGAAAATATTTCGAATATATCCATATCAAAAACTGAATACTCAAAATCAAAACAGCTATTATTGGAGTTGAAATCCAAGGCAATATTAAAAGCAAAATTAAATGCTGAAAGTATGATGGCTCCTCTCAATCAAAATATTGGAAAAGCAATTTTTATTTCAGATTTGAATTCAATATCGAATCAGTTACAAGGAAAAGTAGCTGGAATTCAGATACGAGGGATTTCTAGTGTTTATGGAAACCAAGCAAGTGAACCAATAATGAGTAATTTTAGAAAAATTAAATTTTCAGCAAAAGTAAACGTCAAATTTGCAATTGAATAAAAAGAATGCCTAATGCCAAGCGTATGATGCTATAGCAGATAAGGTACGCTCCTCAAAAAACTGTAGGGTTTTACACTTTTCGATTTTGTATCTCTATGTAGTGAATAGGCATAGAATATATAGTGCTAACAAAACAAAAAATATGATAAAACAATTAGTAGTTTTAATACTCATATATCTATCAGTAACAAGTTGTGACCAACAAAACAATAATACTATGAATATAGATGATGTGAAGCTTTTTCAAGAAGTAATACCATACCCTTATACTGCATCAGAGAAAAGAAAAAAAGTCATATTAAATACTATGAATGCGCTCAAAAAAGGTATGAGTGAAAAACAAGTGATTGAATTATTGACAGCCCCAGATGAAGTCAATTTAACGTATAAATGGGTTAAAACTAAATCAGAAGATAATGTGAGTGGGTTTTCATTTGTTTATATATTAAAACGAGACAAAGAAAAAGGAAGCGAAATCGAAAAAGGGGAAAAACTAATAAGAATTTATTTTGATACTTTAGGAAAGCTCATTTGGGCTTTTGGGCATAACATAGAAAATTTTAAAAACGTGGAGAGAGAATAGTTTTATAAAGTACTCTTTACGGGATAAGGTATCAAATTAGAGGTTTGTATAAGTAAATGTGTTCTAGAAAAAATATAATTTTTGATTTTGTATTTTTAAAGGGGTTGTAGAGCAAGATATACAAAGCCAATTATATCAATATATACGATTCTATTTTATAAAAAAATCAATGCAAAGTGAAATTCTTATTGTTTTAGGATCTCCAAACTCCCCTTCAGGGCAATTGAGTGCTATGGCTGTGAGCAGGTTGAATTACTGTGTAGACCGTTATAAAAAAGGAAACCGTATACTATGCACAGGAGGGTGGGGAGCACATTTTAATACATCAGATACCGCCCATGCTATCCATGCTCAAAAATATCTGATAGGTAAAGGAATTGATATCGAATCTTTTCTGGATCCCGCTCTGTCAAAAAATACAGTAGATGATGCCGTAAAAATAAAACCAATTCTATCAAAAATAGAAGTTGTCAATCTAGTAGTTATCACCTCAGACTATCACCATGATCGCGTGCAATTAATCTTTAATCAACTATTAGAAAAATACGATATAGAATATATTGGAGTAGCGAGTAACCTCAAAAAAGATGAATACGAAGCTTTGATTCAGCATGAAAAAAAAGCAATCCAAGCCATTATAAAAAACGGAATTTATTTTTAGTTCAGCCTCAAAATAGTAAGAGGTTATCGTATAAAACAAGCAATTCTAAGCAAAAGACCATAATTATGTCTATAAAATCCGTAAATTTAGATAAGAGTTTGATGGGTAGTGAGTTGTGTTTTGTGTAGAGAAAGCTTTTGTAAACATAAAACCATAGATCAAGCCGAAGCAAAATACTAATAAACCGACATGATGGAATCAGATAATATAAGTATCAAAGGATATACTCATATTCCTTATCATATAGATACATGTACAGCAGAAGAATCTGTTATAAAAAGTAACTCTTTTTATGAGTGGCTAGATAAAAGGAGGTCAGTAAGAGAATTTTGTGATAAGCCTGTACCTAGAGAACTAATAGAAAACCTTATTAAGAGTGCATCAACAGCCCCCTCAGGAGCGCATAAACAACCTTGGGCATTTTGCGCAGTTTCTGATCCAATAATAAAAACGAAAATTCGTAAAGAAGCAGAGGTAGAAGAAAAAGAAAATTATGAGAGGCGAATGAGTAAACGATGGAAAAAAGAACTGGAACCATTTGATACAGATATGAACAAGCCATTTCTAGAAGTAGCACCTTGGTTGATCGTTGTTTTTAAAAAAGCATATGAATATGATGGCAAAGGAAACAAGCATAATAATTATTATGTAAATGAATCTATAGGAATAGCCTGTGGAATGCTGATATCAGCAATTCATAATGCAGGTTTAGTTACTCTGACTCACACTCCAAGTCCAATGAATTTTTTAGGAAAAGTACTAGGTAGACCATCAAATGAGCGAGCATTTATGTTACTTCCTGTTGGGTATGCTAAACAACCTACATATGTTCCAGATTTGAAAAGGAAAGAGCTGGATGAGGTAGCAGTATTTTATGAATAGCATAGCGTTAGAAAGATAACAATCAAAGTTTTATAGCTTACCATTAGAGGTAATACAAAATCTATCTGATACGTTTTTACAATGATAACCAATGTTGTTTTTTATTAGAATTTTTTCGCCAACAGGAGGGGACCCTAAAAAAGTTAGTGTATTTTCTATTACAGATAAATCATTGACAGATTTATGATTAAAGGTTATTCGAGAATAATCGGCATCAATGTATACATCAGAAATATTCTGAATTTCAAGTATTTTACTCCTTAATATTATTGCGCAATTAGAACATTTTAAATTTTGAATCGGGATTGTATTTCTGAATACCATAGTTATAATATATTAAAAAAATCTTAAATTAACCTATAAGAAGACATAACAAAAGCATGTAGAAGCAAGAGGACTCCTCTAGAGTTTATGTATCTTTTGTTAGTAGTTTTATAAAATTACACACTACTTGCTGTTATCTCATAGTATGTTTTTGATGATTATAAAACAAAAAGGTTACAAAATGACATTGTTTGAAACAAAAAATCTATACGTCAGGTACTTAAAAAAAGAAGATCAAGACGCTTTTTATGACATGCAAAGCAACC
Organism: Aquimarina sp. I32.4; assembly: GCF_002924285.1. Classification (NCBI taxonomy): domain Bacteria; kingdom Pseudomonadati; phylum Bacteroidota; class Flavobacteriia; order Flavobacteriales; family Flavobacteriaceae; genus Aquimarina; species Aquimarina sp. I32.4. The sequence goes on from NZ_PGUB01000016.1 coordinate 4,729, forward strand.
CCAATGTGATGCGATATATCAAAAAAACCATGAATTTTGAAGAAAGCAAGAAAGAGTTAGATCGTTTTATCACCTATTATACAGAAGATAAAACCTTCTATAATATATGGGCAGTAGTAGAGAACAAAACCCAACAATTCGTTGGGATATGTGGGGTATATAAAAATAAGTACTCAGAATATGAGATTGCCTATCGATTACGAGAATGTTTCTGAAGAAAAGGATTCGGGAAAGAAATAGCAAAAGCATTGATAAACTATTGTTTTGATACCATGCGATTACCAGAACTTACAGCCTATGTAGATAAAGAAAATATAGGATCAATGTGTATTTTGCAAAAGGAAATGAAATATATAGAAGAATCATATTCTCAAAAAGAAAACACTCTAGAGCAAAAATATAAAGCATATCGAGAATATTAATTAAAAAAAGTTGACATTATTTCTGTAAGAAAAATTCAGTGTCCTGTAAAACGAGACAAGAATTTTCGCTTGATGAGGTCATTAAAGATAAAAAACCAACGTGAGAAAAATTAAACTATATATAGCGATGAGTCTTAATGGCAAAATAGCCAAAAAAGATGGAGACGTTCACTGGTTAGAATCTATCCCAAATCCTGATAAAATTGATTATGGGTATCAAGATTTTTATAAAACAATCGATACAACCATACAAGGTAGAAATACATACGATCAAATAATGAGTTGGGGGATTGATTTCCCATATTCCGATAAGAAAAACTACGTATTTACAAGACAAAAAGGACTAGAAAACACTCAAGATGTAGAATTTGTATCAGAATATCACATTGATTTTGTGAATCAATTAAAGCAACAACAAGGCAAAGATATTTGGTTAATAGGAGGAGGGCAGATTAATACAATACTATTTAATGCAAAAATGATAGACGAAATAAGAATTTTTGTAATGCCTGTAGTTATTCCTGACGGAATTTCACTTTTTGAGTCCATTCCAGTAGAAAGTCAATTGCAATTGCTAGAAAGTAAAAAATATACAACAGGAGTAGTTGAGTTACGCTACGCAATAGCATGATAATGAATTTAGGGTACTGTTTTTGTGCATAATCACAATAAGTAGTACTTGTAAATTAGTTGCTGGTGTATTAAAACTGATTAGTAATCTAGGAGTGAGCAAAAGAGCTATTTAATTTCACGATTTAATATGATTAATTCCTGATTACAGGATTGTCTATCGGTCATTGGGTAAAAAATAACAGAGTAACTATTTTCGGTTGTTTTGTTTATGCTAGAAATAACAAAGTCTCTTTTATCCATTTCTAAAATCTCATTTGTTAGTAGATTCTTGTATCCGTTTTCTCCTTTACTGTAGAAAATCTCTAAAAGTTGGTCGTTTTTTGTTGTCAGCCAACCATTTCCAAACTCACTATTGAATTGCGTAATAAAAGTATTTTTTGAAATTTTTATAGGTTGCCACGTATTAAAAAACTCATCTTTTATAGTAATCAACTCTTTGGTTTTAGATGTACCATCTGTCGATATGATTTCAATAGAGATTTTTCCATTCTCTTCACATAAAACATAAGAGTATTCTTCAAATGATAAACATAATATTTGCCAAAAAAACTCTTGATTAGGCAAAATATGCCTTTGGTGTTTTACATTCCCTTTCTCATCAATTTGCCTATGTAACCATTTCTTGTCATTTTTTGCTAATAGGTGAATTTCATTACCTGCGATAAAAATTTTATTGTTTCTAGGAAGATCGACTTTTAAATTATGTTTCTTCTTTATTTTATCGTCTTTAAATTCTATAGCAAGAAGTTTATCTTGCTTTGTGTCTGACCACATATCTACATCATAAAAGATTGAAAATTGATTTAGAATTCCGATAAATTTCCCTGTAAATGGCCTATTACCTTTTGGGAGTTCTATATTTTCTCTGTTAAAAACAGGAATGCTTATTTCTAACTCCTTATTAGGATGATAAGGAACTACAGAAATATAAGTTTCTTGATTTGGACTTAAAAACAGTGTAGGCAATATGCCATCATTCTCAACAAAACTTTCAGAATTTCCATCTGTGGTTATAACTGTATATACTAAACTATAGCTTCCTTCTTCATCATAGATATAGTTGGCTGAAAGAGTTTTCTCTTCAAACGAAATGCTATCTTTAGTTGAAACTTCTACATCGGTACTCAATGTAGTCAATACACCAAGATCTATCTTTTTGATTGATGATTTAAAAGGTGTAACCTTCTTTATATTTTTCATTCTATTGTCATATTGGTTTATAATGATAGCAAATAGCCTTGTGTAGAAAGAAATAGTGAATTTAATTCACTATGACCTTTCCATATCATAAATAGCCCTATTTCTTTTTCAGTGCTATAACAAACATTAAGGAGTTATTAATTTCTCTATACTTACCTGACTATCAATTGCGGTATCTTGATATTTTAATGACCAACCAAGTGAATTGGTAAGAATATATAATTTTTGTAATTCGCTAATAAGTCGGTTTTGTGAATTTTTGATAAGAGTAGACTCCTGTATCTTCTTATCCAATTTTTGTATAGCAATCTTTCGAATAGAATTATGATCCTTAGCATTAAATTTATTCATAATACCCTCTTCGATATCATGATATTTGATCTCAGGATTGATCGTGATTTCGGCCTCAGGGATTTGTGTAATTGTAAGTGTTTTTGTTTCCTCATCAATCGTATGTTCTATTTTTTTGAGATCATAAGATACCTGTATATTAGCATTGACCATGACAATTATTTTTTTCTTAGAAGAAAGTAGTTTAAAATAAGTCTTGTCATTCTTGTAAGTAATGATATCAGAAAAATGCCCTTCTGTAACGATAAGTTTACCTACATTTTTGATTTGATTCAAAATAAGTCCAGAGGATTCTATCTCTGTCTTTTCATTATCAGATAGATCAATAATATATTTTACACCCAATGCCAAAAGAGCCATCAAAAGTACTCCAAGTAAAAAATTACGCATATATAATATCAGATTATAGAGAGGTTTGTATTATCAAAAAGATAACCCATTTCTATGTATAAAAGTACTCTATAGATGATAGAACAACAAATATTTATTTTCAAAGTTAAAAAAAAGTGTCATTTCAGTTTTCAACATAAAAAGAGCATAAAGAAATAGCCTTTTAATAAAAAGGCTATTCATATAATTCAAATACGTTTTTTTGAAAATTAGCGCTCTTGCGGAGGGTATTTTTCCATAATTGCAGTAACGATCTCATTCATTTTCTCTTGCTTTTTATTGATATCTCTGGTCAAAGCAGATGACCCCATGCCTTGCCAAACTAATTCTTTTTTAGATGCATCTATAAGATCGATATAAAGTGTGCCTTCTGTCGTGGTAGAAACGGTATTATAACCAGCTCCCCAAAACCAAGGATTCCATCCCCAGCCATATCCCCATCCAAAGTTATTTTGGTAGATATTTACGTTCTGTTTTGTTTTAGTAAAAATACTTACTAATACATCAGGAGTTTCAGATTTTGTAAAACCCTTTGCAGTCATATCAGCTTCGATCGCACGCAAAATACGTTTCTTGTCAAGATCACTGATTTCTGCCTTATCGATTCCTGGTTTATAAAAGGCAAAACTCTTATACGTATTAAAGTCAGCTTGCTTATCATAATCAGAAGCGACACGCACAGAAGAGCAGGAACTCAGAGTTATGATAAGGAGTAATGATAAAAGTGAAAAATTTTTCATAGTCCTGGTTTTTATTATATCAAAGCAACTATACACACGATAAACACCACTTTATTTATCATTATTTTTTTGATTTGATATGCATTTAACAATAGCTTTTGTTCTTTTTTTACCCACAACAATCATACCATGAGATAGATAGAAACCCTATTTTTTAGAATAACTATTCGTTTTTTTATCATATCCATACGGGCAATGCCTACAACCACTCTCACAGCAATAGCCTCTTCTCAGGTGATATTGTTCTGTAAAACATCGATAACCTTCTGGTGTTAGATAATAATCTCCATCTTTTGGAGTTAATACTTTTTTACGATTGTTCATAGAAGTCGTTTAAACTTTTTTGATTCTAGCGAAAAATAGTTATTTTTTATTCAATTAAAGGTTTTTTATGGTTCATAGTAGTACTACGAAGTAAGAAAAATACGAAAATTGAACTCAAAAGAGCATTTTTATAGCTAATTGAAGGAAGTTTTAAACCACTTCAAATACAAAAATAAGTATCTTGCAGTTATATGCCCGTTGTTGTTAACAAATATTTGATAGGTCGCCATTTTGTAGGCATTGCCCTTTGGCCTTTTATTGTCGTTAAGAATTCATTTCTTAAAGACGATGAAGCCTTTATTAATCATGAAAAAATTCACTTGAGGCAACAAGCAGAATTGCTGGTAGTTCCTTTTTATGTTCTCTATTTTATAGAATATATCATTAGGTGTATACAATATAGAAACTCACAACAAGCATATCGTAATATCTCTTTTGAGAGAGAGGCGTACTACAATGAGGATAATCTTGATTACCTCAAAACCAGAAAAATCTGGAGTTTTATTAAATATTTGTAAATGCATATTTTTTCTTCGGAAACCTCTCCTTCACCAAATCAACCGATTACCCATTCTATTTTGAAGAGTGCCAAAATTTCTCTTGATATTAAGAGAGAAGATCAGATTCACCCCCACGTATCAGGCAATAAATTCAGAAAGTTAAAATACAATCTTGCAGAAGCTCAAAAATTAGGATATACCACCATACTCACCTTTGGCGGAGCCTATAGTAACCACATTGCCGCAACAGCTGCCGCAGGAAAAATACTAGGCTTACAAACCATAGGTGTCATACGAGGAGAAGAATTAGCAAACAATATAGAAAAAACCTTATTAGAGAACGATACCCTACAATTTGCAGTATCAGAAGGAATGCAACTTAAGTTTGTAACAAGAACTCAGTATAGAGAAAAAACAGACCCTTCTTTTTTACAGCAATTACAGGATGAATTTGGAGCATGTTATATCGTTCCAGAGGGTGGTACCAATACATTAGCCATCAAAGGATGTCAAGAAATATTGAGTCCAGAAGATACAAACTACGATATTATATGCAGCGCTGTAGGTACAGGAGGTACGATTGCAGGGATCATTAATAGTGCAGAGGCGCATCAAACAGTACTAGGTTTTCCTGCATTGAAAGGGGATTTTCTTGCAGAAGAAATTAAAAAGTACACCTCAAAAACCAATTGGAAGCTCATACACGAGTATCATTTTGGAGGATATGGCAAAATAAATCAACAAGGAGTAGAGTTTATAAATACATTCGGTGCTCAGCAAAATATACCTTTGGATCCTGTATATACTTTTAAGATGATTTTTGGAATTTTTGACATGGTACAAAAAGGGATTTTTAAGAAAAATACTCGTATTTTAGCCATTCATACAGGTGGTTTGCAAGGGATAGCTGGAATGAACAAAAGATTAGAGAAGAAGAAATTGCCCCTGATCACAATTTGATAGTAATAATGAAGAAATTAATTCTACTAGTAGGCATTGCCTCGTTTATGATTTCTTGCGGAGGAAGTAAAAAAGTAACTTCAGTTCCCCCAAGAGCAAAAAAAACAACACCAAGACAAAAAAGTGTTACCCGTATTGAGCGCAGCACTAGAGAGATAATTACACAAAAAACTGTTGAAGAAGAAAGGAAAAAACCTTCAGCTGTATTATCATACAAGGACAAAGTACAACACTATATCTATGAATTCTCAGATATAGCCAAAAGCGAAATGAAATCCTATGGTATTCCTGCAAGTATTACCTTGGCACAAGGGATTTTGGAATCAGGAGCAGGATACGGTGAGCTAACCCAAAAAGCAAAGAATCATTTTGGGATTAAATGCCATGATTGGCAAGGAGATCGTGTATATCATGATGATGATCTCTCTCAAGAATGTTTTAGAAAATACGATTCTGCCAGCCAATCGTTTAGAGATCATTCCTTATTTCTCAAAAACCGAAAACGGTATTCAAGGTTATTTACCTTTAATAAAAAAGATTATAAATCATGGGCAAGAGGCTTGCGAGAAGCAGGATATGCTACCGATAAGAAATACCCACAAAAATTGATATCGATAATAGAACGATATCGTTTATATGAATACGATACTCAAGTACCAAGAACAAAAACCAAAAAAAGAGAACCAAAAATAGTAGAAGCAGTAATAAGCTCTCCTAATACCAGTGGTAATGGATATGTGGTGAAAAAAGGAGATACCCTGTACTCAATCTCTAGAAGGTATAAAATCTCGGTAGAAGCACTCAAAACATTTAATAACCTAGCAAATAATAATATTGCAGTTGGTCAGGTTCTCAAAATAACAGAAGTAGACCAAGAGGAAGAAGAAGATTTTAATTAAGTATGATCTACAAAAGAAGCAGCGCACTATTCCACGAGGCGCAAAAAGTAATTCCAGGAGGTGTTAATTCTCCTGTAAGAGCCTTCAAAGCAGTTGGAGGTGATCCCATATTTGTAACCCATGCAAAAGGAGCATATCTATATGATGAAGATGACAATCGACTCATAGACTATATCAACTCTTGGGGGCCTATGATTTTAGGGCATGCGCATCCACCAGTAATAAATGCGGTTATCGATAAAGCCCAAAAAGGAACCAGTTTTGGGATGCCCACAGAGATAGAAACACAGATTGCTGCTCTTGCAGTAGCAATGGTGCCTAATATAGATAAAATACGCTTTGTAAACTCTGGTACAGAAGCCTGTATGAGTGCCGTGAGATTGGCACGAGGATATACAGGTAGAGATAAAATCATAAAATTTGCAGGATGCTACCATGGGCATAGTGATTCTTTTTTAATTCAAGCAGGAAGTGGTGCTGTTACTTTTGGTAGCCCAAACAGTCCAGGAGTCACCAAAGGAACCGCACAAGATACTCTCTTGGCACGATACAATGATCTGGATCATGTAGAAAGTATCATTACCTCAAACAAAGGCGAGATAGCTTGTATTATTATAGAGCCTATTGCAGGTAATATGGGATGTATTCCCCCAGTAAAAGGATTTCTAGAAGGTCTTAGAGCATTATGTGATGCTCATGATATATTGCTGATTTTTGATGAGGTTATGACAGGATTTAGACTTGCAAAAGGAGGCGCACAAGAACTTACAGGAGTAGCCGCAGATATCGTAACCTTTGGTAAGGTAATAGGTGGTGGATTACCCGTAGGAGCCTTTGCCGCACGAGCAGAAATTATGGATTATCTGGCGCCAATAGGACCTGTATATCAAGCAGGAACTCTAAGCGGAAATCCATTGGCAATGGCTGCAGGATTGGCAATGCTTACAGAGATTCAGGAAAGCCCACAGTTATTTACAAGCCTTGCAGAAAAAACAGAATACCTGCACAAAGGTATGGCGCAAGCTTTGCAAGATCATAAAATAATACATACCATCAATAGAATAGGTTCTATGATCTCGGTACACTTTACTAAGGAAGCAGTAACAGATTTTGAGACAGCCGCAGAAGGTAACAACGATACCTTCAAAAAGTTTTTTCACGGCATGCTTGATAATGGAGTGTACATCGCACCAAGCGCATTCGAGACTTGGTTTATCACAGATGCATTGAGCTATCAAGATTTAGATGATACCATACAAGCAGTACGCACAGTAGCACAAACATTATAGATAAATTTATTCTTACTCACATAATCAGCATACTTTGCTGGTAGAATTTTGACCCCAAATCATATAGCACTACGATTATATGATTTGGGAAAAATAATAGTATTTCTTACATAAAAATATAAATGTGGCATAAATTAAGTAAATAATTATTTTTTTTATACCATAAATACCCTATTTTTGATAGTAATAGGAGTTGTAGTAAGCAATATATTGGCTATGACAGCTTCGTATATCTGGTGTGCTAAACGTTTCCTACCCTGCCTTTTATAAGCACTCCATACATTTTGTATATATAATTTTTTAAAACCTTATTACCTATGTCATTTTTAGGAAAATTAGAATTAGAGGGCACAACCTTTACATTAGAAGACTGTACAGTAGCAATTAGTCAAAACAGTGACTATAGTGGTAAACCATGTGCCAGACCAGTGGCAGGAAAATTTACTATTAGTATCGCGTATCATAAAGAAGCCAATGTCTTTGCAGAGTGGGCGGTATCGCCTACAATGTCCAAAAGTGGGAAAATACAATTTTTTAATAACGATGCTATGTCTATCATGCAAACCATTGCATTCAATGAGGCATATTGTCTGGATTATGTACAGAACTACCACAGTAGAAATAACAAAACCATGCTAATGCAGGTAGTAATCAGTGCAAAAGAAATAGAGGTAGGAACTGCCAAACATGCCAATAACTGGCCAACCAGAAGATAAGCGATGAATATTGACATAAGACTAAAACTAGGACTGGTCAATCAATATCTAGATGATCAGATTCAAGGTATTGTAAAAGAAGCTTTTGATGATGCGATACGTAACGAAGCCCTAGATGAGATAGCTACAAAACTAGAAGCTATTCTTAGTGTAGAAAGAACAAAAATGAGTCTTACTATACAAACTGCTTATTGTGGGGTGTTTTATAGTATAGATGATATAGAGCAATATGTAGATGCCTATGTAAAAAAACATCTAGAACGTGAGATAAAAGAATATTTTAAGGAGAGAAAAACACTATCTCCCAATGATTGGATACGCAATAACAAAACAGGGGAATATGTATGGGATGAAAATGTAACCTCTGCTACTGATCCCGATTTACCTCATGGATATACTTATGTAGGAAAAGGGAATAAAGCTATACGAACAGATTTTGATAAAAATGCGGGATGGATGGATAAGGTAAAAGATTTTATGGGTTCAGGAGGACCACGTATTAATATCTCAAGTTATATAGCAGGAAAACTAAGTCCTAAAATAGAGAATGCATTTTTGCGACAACGAGAGAGTAATAAAAGAACAACAAGTGGATCCTATCATCTTCCTAATTTTACTTTTCACCCTATTGATTTTAATGTAGAGAAAGTAGGTAGGTTACCTAGTTTTATAGCTGAGAATGAGTATGAACTTACTGGAGCTATGGATTTAGGAGGTAGAATTATACCTTATAAGGCATATTATGTTGTTCGAAACGATGATAACCATTTGGTAAATTCTATTAGTTATGAAAGAAATTTTGTAACAGGAGGAGGGCATCGAATATATAAAAATGCATTTATTTTTAAAGGTAGTACAAAAATGGTAGTTGTAGTTAGTTTGGGAGATGAAGAGACAGTAAAATATGTTAAAGACTTTACATGGAATTTTTAAAGAACTTGTGGTAGTATGAAATTGATTATAAAAATAATTGGTGTTTTAATAATATGTGTGTTTTTAGGATGTAATAAAAAAGAAAAAGATAAGACACTAAAAAAAAGGTTTTCATCCTTTTTGATGCAGTATTATTTGGATTATCCTTTGATTAATAGCAATAATGATGTAGAACGATTTAATGAGTTTTTAAGAGTTAATTTTCAAGATTATAAAATTGTTAGGTATCAAGAGTATAATCTTGAGCTAGATTCTATCGCAAAGGTATTGCACGTAGATATTACTATAGACTATGTGAAGTATAGGTCTAGTATTGATTTAAAAGTATATTCAGATAATATAGATGAATGCGCAGAAGGTGATAATATGAGTACTGGTTTTCAATCAAAAAAATTAAGACCAATAAATGAGTATTACTTTTTAGGAAAAGTTCATACTTTAATGAGTGTTGTATCTAATGATAGTGTTGGCGTACCAATACTTAATAAAAAAGGGCCCTATACTACAAAATCTAAAGTATTGTTTCTTTATGATAATAATGAGTTGTCTGTATATTGTGTAAAAAATAATGTAGCCCCAAAAACAGTAGCTTTTATAGAGCAACATTTAGTCGATTTTTTAAAAAGTAGAGATGAGTTGCCGTTTGATTTTGCATTTATTCCCATTGAGATAAAAGATAAAGAATAGTTTATGAAATTATTATTGAAAACAGCAAGTGTTTTGATGTTAAGTCTCTGTTTAGGCTGTAAAAAAAATATGAATGATAAATTGCTGAAAAAAGAATTTTCATCTTTTTTAATGCAATATTATTTTAAGTACCCTTTTATAAAAAACAGCAAAGATGTAGAGCGATTTACAAAATATGTAAATGCAAATCATGCTAATGAGCTAGATATAGTAAAAGAAGAAAAATACACAATACACTTAGATTCTGTAACCAGAGTATTATCTGTGGAAAGCAAAGACGGCTTGTGGGGATCAAAGGCGACAATTAATCTTGATGATGATGCTATTACCGTTCTGGGAGAATGTGAGGGAGACAGAATGGTTATGGGGTTTTACTCAAAAAATATGAAACTAGTTTTTGAAAGTACTTTTATGAGAAAAATCCATGATGCAATAATAGAGGTGTCTAAAGACACATTGGGAGTCCCAATGTTTATCAGAAAAGGTTCTTTGAGAAAAGAAGAAAGAGCATTGTTTATATACGAAGAAGGTAGGGTATCTGTGTCTTGTATCAAGAATGAAATGTCAATAGAGGCAATACAGTTTGTCCAGAAAGAATTGTTGAGTTTTTTAACAAGTCAAAAGGAACTACCTATTGATTATGCCCTTATTCCAATTGAAGTAATAAGATAAGCGTAAAATATATAAAAAAAAGGCTTTTTTAATCAATAAATAGAGATGATGAAAATCAATTTAAGTTTCTTTTACCGTGTAGCATTTCTATTTTTTACCTTATCAATGATTGGATTATTAATTAAGTTAGTTTTAGGAAATGAAAGTTTTTACAGACCGATAGTTAGTCCTCTAAATTCTATAATCTTTGTTCCAAGTTTTTTCTTATCATTTTTTGCTACAATCTGTGGGATAATATTGATTGTGAAAAATGGAAAACCAAAAATTAAATATTTGATACTTTTTGTAATAATTAGTATAATGTTTTTAGTAATGATTTATAGAGCATTCTTTATGTGATAATAATATGAAATGAGAACCTCTCTTTGTATTAATATACAAGGAAAGATTATGTTATGTTAAAAGTCGTTTATTGGTACATTAAGAACCCTTGATCAAGGGTTCACTCCAGTTTCTGAAAAAGATGGTTTTGGTTACTTTTCTATACTAGAAGATAGTCATACACATTTTGGAACGGCTCTACATGATTTTCAACCGTCAGATGAGGATAGGGTTTATGCCGCAATAATTAGAAGAACTAACTCCAATGCTAAGTTTTCAATATTTTCACCTTTGATAACTAAAGATGGATATAACAATGTTATAAAAGGAAAAGTCAATACATATACACTACAACCTAAATATAAAATCATTAACTATGAACCTTCGAAGTATATTCCTTATTAATAAATTGTTATATGTACAAATACTATTAATTTTTTTGGTTGGATGTAAAGAAGGTGAGAATTCATTTATTAATGAATTAAATTGTAAACCTAATAATGATTTAAAAACATTAATTAATGATTTTGGTTCTTTTATGTCAGAAAGCAATGATTTTTTTACTGTTATAGAAAGTAAAGGTCAATTATATATAGAGCCTTACAATATTAATTATTCTTATAAGGAAAAAAGTATTAAGTTGACTTATTTTTATACTAAAAATCATTTTTTAGTTGATGAAAAAATAGAAGATATATCCAAATTAGATTCTATAGTAAAGAATAAAGTAAGAGCGTATTTTGTTACTCAAGGAATCGCTATGAACAAAGAGACTCTAGAAAGACATAGAAATCAAAATTCTGGACTTTTGTTTGAAATTTCAGATTTTTCAAAAGAAGATGTGGAAATAAGCAAAGATCAATCATATTCTATGTTATTACTTCTGAATAAGCTAAATTGTAGTATAGATAATGCTCGAAGAGATTTTTCAAAAACAATATTGAAGAAGAAATATGATATGATTACTCAGCAAGAAAAAGAGATGATTGATAATATGATACCAAAAATATATTATGTTTCTTATTTAAAAAATTATAAGGTAATTATGCCAGTTCCCGTTAGTCCTATAAACAAATAATAATTTTTATTTATAAATAGTATTTATTAGAGATAAAAAGAGCATTTTTATAGCCAATTGAAAAGTTTAAATTACTTCTATGACAGAAACAATAGATAAGACAATAATCCCAACAGGAAAAATATATAAAGACAAAGCGTTTTGGATAGGAATATTTATAGGAGGGCCAATGGTTGCAGGATATTTATTCTCTGAAAACTTTAAATCACTTGGGCAACCAGAAAAAGTAAAATTAACTTGGGTAATTACAATAGCAGTAACGATTGCGCTTTTTGGGGCTATCTTCTTAATTCCAGAAAATATAAATATCCCTAATCAAATCATTCCAATTGCTTATACAGCAATTGCAGTTGGGCTCTTCAAAAAATACCAGGAAGAAAAAGCAACTGTGCATATAGAAAAAGGAGGTTTGGTATATGGCTGGTGGAGAGTGATTGGCGTTGGAGTGATTGGGTTATTAATAACCCTAGTGTCACTCTTTGTTATTGTGTATACATCTGATACATTGCAACAAGCAACTATTACAACAAAAACGTATGGAGCAGTTAGGCATGAAATTGATTTTGATCAGTCTAATATATCCGAACAAGAAATTGATAAAATAGCAGAAGGATTTACAGAAACTGGTTTTTTTGACCGGTCATTTGCTAAATATATCTATGTAGAGAAAGATGAAAATAAGTTTGTAATTTACATTTCTGTAGTGCGAGGAGTAGAGAATAACCCAGAAGCAATTCAGCCGTTTGTAGAGATCAGAAACGAAATGGATGAATATTTATCCAATAATGAGGTGGCGTTTAAATTGGTAGTTGATTACATAGATAATGTAATAAAAGTAATAGAGTAAAACCATTCCTGCGCAGGCAGGAATCTGGCCCCTCGATTCATTTTAAATCTAGTTTATTATAATAATTATATCAAACTGGAAAACACCACAGGTTTTCCGAGATGATTTTCAACCTACATAAATTGGTATTAGATATTTTGAGTAAAATCATTCCTGCGCAGGCAAGAATCTAGACATATAGTGAAGAAATAAAAAGAGGTGTAGTCATACTTTGGCAACACTGTTTTTAGTTCACGTATCTTTATTACATGTCATTATGATACTAGCCATGCACTTAATGAGGTGATATTTCCGTTAGGGAATTTAACATCATACCCCTCTGGATCGCTATCACTTTTTTGTATAAATGGGTATTTATGCAGGTATTCTGCGCCCCCATAATCAGCATAATCCTCTCGAATAGGTAGAATAGCAATATCATTTATTGCTTTTTGGGTATTGGCATAACGCAATTCCCACTTACATCGTTTTGAGCTGATAGCCTCTTCTGTAGCCAGAAAAATAAACTTTTTGTTCTCCTTTATTTTTTGCTCTGTTATTTGTTGTATCTGCTGATCAGACATCTCTGTTGTACTTTTTTCTTCTGTGGGATTGTTATTATTAAACAGATAGTCGGTGTAAATCAGTACCCCAAATCCTTTTAAGAAATTAATAGCACTATCCAGTTCTTCTAGCTCATCATGCTTGTACGAAAGAAATAAAGATACTTTTAGAAACTTTGTTTCTTCTCTAAATAGTTGTAAGCTCTCTGCAATAGGCTTGCTATAGATTCTGGCAGTATTTCTATACTGTAATAACCCGTATTTAGGTAGAATATTCATTGGTTTAGAATATGGCTTTATACAGGTAGCAAACGACTGATTTATAAGTTTTGTTGTTATATGCTGGTTAATTAATATATAATGATTGTTAATAGTTTATAAACAAGAGATCGATTAATGAAGTAACTTTATCACATTTATAAAAGCTTTTCATATATTTCATTTATGTGTTATCGTATTCTTGTGAGTGACTAAGAATCCTAAGTACGTAAACAATATTATTGTCAATAACATAATGTATAGAATACTTATAGGTTTCAAAATGAATTTTTCTAACTCTTTTATAATTAACCTGAAAGAGGTATGGATTAGCCTTAAGATATTTAATTTGTATTGAAAAATCTTCTGTAAATTCCCGTTCTAATCCAGAAGCTTTATAATGGCATTTAGCAATAGCTAAATCTTTTTCTGCTTCTTTAGATACTTGAATTTGATATCCCATTACGCTTTTGTACTTCTTCTATTGGAGAAAATTCTATCTTATTATTATCAAAACGCTCTAGTAAATCGTCCATCATATCCATGTATTCTTTTGAAGGAGGTTTTAGGCGTTTTGCTTGTTCAATAACGAGGTTTTCTAAGTAGTTTTTTAAACTACGGTTTTGGAATTTTGCTTCTTTCTCCAAAGTCTCAATAGTCTTTTGATCGAGGTGTAATTCTTTACGTATCATAACTTGATATTTTATATGATAAATATACGTATAATTTACGTATAATTAGAGATGTTATAATTTAATGGTAAGTTGGAGTCAAAAGAAATAAAAGTAACCCATACTCCAACTGCAGACTTTGTGTTTGAGGAGGATTATGATGTACCTACTCTTGAATTTATTGAAAATCATATTAAAGAAAAAAACACCTACCTGAAATCGCTTCCGCAGAAGAAATGAAGAAAAAAGGATTGAATATTGGAAGTTTTCAGATAAAATTACTTCAAAAAATTGAAGAATTAACGCTTTATACAATAGCGCAACAAAAAGAAATTGAAAGATTAAAATCAATAGAAAAAAGGTTGGGTAAAATAGAGAAATTCATTGAATCTAAAAAATAAATTTAGTCTACATCAGGATGGTAGTATAGGTAACTGTTAGATTTTTCAATCACTGGTGGCTTTATTTTGTGCAACTAGTTCTATAAGGAACAAAGTAGTTTCATAGAGATTAGTCCCCTCTATTCTAGATTTTAACCAGGCATAAAAACTCATGTCAAAAAGATCTTCTTGTCCACGATTAGAGGGAGTCAATGAATTTTGAATCTTATTTTTGAACTCAGCTGTGATTACAGCTTCTGGTTTGCGATAATGTGACATTGCCAGTTTTAAGAACTCTAATACTCGGGTTTCGTTATTTTTTTTAAGATATACCCCGTGTTTTTTTCTGAAACTATTTACCCTAGATTCTACCAAATCAATATGATCGAGTTCTATATACAGAATAATTTCTATAAGGTTCTTTTTTATCACCCAAGTGATATCAGCTTTATCGGTATACCATTGGTCACTGTGATAAAAATCATTTAGGGTGCCAAGAGCTTCTTTAAACTGTGTTTGCTGAAGATAGTATACAATAAGACTCAGCTTGAGATCCAAGAGATATGCAATCTGATCCTTGTATTTATCATACTCAAAATTTTCTAGCATGGCAATAGCTTCTTTTGCTTGCCCTGTGTAATTAAGATTGAGAGATTGTAGTAAGGTATATTGAGGTAAAAAACGTTTATGGTATTTATGGGTATGATTACCCAGATGGTTTCTCATAATGAGTAGATATTGCTGAGATACTGTAAAATTCCTATTTCTAAAATAAGAGTTGGCAACATAATATAGGATTTGAATATGGTAGAACATATGCTTATCCCTCAACATTTCTTTGGCATCAATTTGTCTATATATATCCTCTACAAATGGAAGTATGCTATAATATTCTCGGGTTATATTGGCCGTTTTATTGGTAATCTCTAAAATCTTGAACAAAGACCTGAAAGTAAGGTCTCTAGTGATAGAGATGCCAAACCTAGCTAAGGTGTTTTTTATGACCAATACAATATCTTGTTTTTGTAATAAAAGTTCATGTTGTATGGTGGCATAAAAAAGGTTTAAGTTCTCCTCCTGTTGTAATGCAGCTTTATTGTAATTGAAGCTAATTAACAATTTATCTAGAGATGATAGAGGGTTGAGGTGAGCATATTGAATTTGGGTATAATAGATTTCATTAAGAATACTAAAAAGAGCATAAGTCGTTGCTTTTTGTTCTGCTTTGGCAATCGTCTTGAAACCTATTTTATATTGTTTTTGCTCAAAAAAAAGACGACTTACCAGAAGTAATTTGATGATTTCGATCTCCTCAGAAGTTTCTCCTTCAAAACTTTTAGAAGCAATAAAGTCAATTAAAGTATCGTGTAACCTTTTACATAGAGCATGGTAAGCACCTTTTGACCTTTTTCCGTAAATGATGATATCTGGATCTTTATGAGCTGTGGTAGTATCAAGAAGTTTGAATAACTGAATATTTTTGGTGTCGTTTCTCTTATTCTTTTGACGTAATAAAGAAACAAAACTTCGCTTCTCTTCATCAGAAAGAGTACGTATTATAGATGATATTGTGTGCATTATATAGTAAGTTAATTTAAGTAAAATTACATTAAATATTGATAAAATTTAATTTTATGATAAAATATATCGTAAGTTTTTTGTAGAAATTGAATTTTGTATCAGAACAGATCTCCCCACATTTGTACTGTTCGAATTAATAATTTAATCATCAAAACAAATTAATTATGAATTACAATTTTAGTAACGATGTGTCTAAGGATGCACCAGTAGAAAAAGTAGAAAAGAAAGAAAATAAAGTATACGATCAAAAGCCAACCCCAGCTTTTATATCAGCCTCATGGATGGCATTGTTTATAGGGATGATATCTTACTGTACAGGGTTGTGGAATGCAGGTATGTTGCTTAATGAAAAAGGATACTATTTCACCATTCTATTATTTGGTTTATTCTCTGCAGTATCTGTACAAAAAAGTGTAAGAGATAGATTAGAGGGGATTCCTGTAACAGATATGTATTATGGAATTAGCTGGTTTACCACCTTGATTTCTATTTTATTATTGATTATCGGTTTGTGGAACGCTGATTTAGAGTTGAGTGAGAAAGGATTCTATGGGATGTCATTTACACTGAGTTTATTTGCTGCTATTGCGGTACAGAAAAACACTAGAGATAAGAAGTTTATTGATAATAGCGCAAAGGTATAATCATGTAATTAGCCAAATCAAAAGAAGGGACCTTAGGGGGGCTTGAGGTCTCTTGTTTTGATGATTAAAAAGACAGCCGCGTGGTTTGCGGTTGTCTTTTTTATATCTTTTAAAAAAATAAAGAAATGAAAAAAATCATATTTATTATTTGTGTATTGACTTTGGGAATTACAGTTATATCTCATACCATGAGTTCATCAGGGGATGGGATGGCAGCTCAATTTTGTTTAGGAGTAATTCAGATTATTATCGCCTTGGGATTATTTATTAAATGGAAGCAACATAAGGCTATTGTAAAAAAGTATTTAAAGATCTACTGGGGTATAGTATTGTTATATGGGATGTCTCACTTAGTAATAGATATAGCATTTACCTCTTATGATCTAAATAACGTAGTCTTTTGGAAGGTAATCCCTATGAGTATCGCAACCTATTTTACAGTGATTACATATCTTAATATGAAACAAAAGAAGGAGATAATGCTATAATTCATTATAGATTAAATTTTAAAAAAAAACGAAAATGAGTTCAAAATTTAATAAAGAATTGCAAGTCTTGATCAGAGATAAAGTAATTTCTCCTGAGCTTGCAGATAAGATAGAACGGTATTACGCAACCAAAAATATAGAGAGGCCTAATAGGTTATTTATGATTTTTGGAGTGTTTGGAGCATTGCTAATAGGCTCAGGAATTATACTAATGTTGGCGCATAATTGGGATGATTTTACTCGGTTAACAAAAACTATACTTGCATTTATCCCTTTGATTATAGGGCAAATACTGACAGGGTATTCTGTCCTGAAAAATAAAAGCGTTACATGGAAAGAGGCTTCAGGAACGTTTCTTTTCTTCTCTGTAGGAGCAGCCATCTCACTAGTAAGTCAGATTTATAATATCCCAGGTAAATTAAGCTCTTTTTTGCTTACATGGATTGTACTCTGTTTGCCATTGCTGTATGTGTTGCGATCACACGTAATAACACTATTATCAATTGTGTTAAGTACATACTATGCAGTAGAATTAGGTTTTTGGAATCATTGGAGTATCAAGGTACCTTGGTTATATATCATTTTTATGATAGCAATTATACCTTATTACTACAGGCTTCTTACAAAAAATATTTCTAGTAATGCAGTCACGATTTTTAATTGGCTGTTACCCATGAGTGGTACAATAGCACTAGGAGCCTTTGTAGGAGCTAGTGATGACCTAGGGTTTATAATGTATATCATTTTGTTTGGCCTGTTTTATAATATAGGAAAGCTTCCTGTCTTTGCAGAGACAAGAACGGCAAGAAATGGGTTTTTGATCATTGGATCATTGGGGACAGTCGTATTATTAATGATATTTACATTCCAATTAATGTGGGATGAATTGCTACCAGGTAGATTTGTTTATGACAATCAGGAGATGTATATAACATTAGGACTATTGGTGGTAAGTATACTTGTTTTTGGATATACTATTTTTAAGAAAGGAATTAAAACGATTACCTTATTCCAAGTTGCTTTTATGGTTTTTATAGGAGTGTATGCTATCTTTTTTGCTAGTGGAATATTGCCCGTTATTATAATTAATATATTGGTATTTGCATTGGGGATTTCTGCCATTAAGATAGGAGCAAATAAGTTTAATTTTGCAATTCTTAATTACGGGTTGCTCATTGTCTCAATACTTATTATTTGTAGATTTTTTGATACCGACATGAGCTTTATACTTAGAGGGATTTTGTTTATAGCAGTGGGAGTAGGGTTCTTTTTAACCAATTATATCATGTTAAAACAACAAGGGAGTAACAACCAAAAAAATAGAAAGAGATGAAAGTAATCTATGCATGTATAGTATTTGCGATAATCGCAATAGCACAAATAGGAGTCCCGCTAAAGATGATTTATGATAATGAAGATGCATTACAGTTTGGTACTGCTTATAAGTTTAAAACCCAACCTATAGATCCTACAGATCCATTTAGAGGAAAATATATAACACTCAGGTATGAGATGGATTCTTTTAAAACAGAAGATACGACCTATGTAAGAGGTGATAATATAAAGGTTTATATAGAAAATGATGACCAAGGTTTTGCTCAGGCTGTTGCTATCAGTAAAGAAGAGATAGCTATAAAAAAGGAATATGTTGAAGCCAGAGTACAAAGTTATTATAATGGAACAGTACGATTTGAACTGGTATTCGATCGGTTTTATATGGAAGAAACTAAGGCTTACGCAGCAGAAAGAGCATATACAGAGGTTAATAGCGATAGTACAAAGGATACCGTATATGCACTGGTACGTATAAAAAAGGGGAATGCAGTAATAGAAGATGTGATTATTGCAGGAATACCGATACAAGAGTATGTAGAATTACCTGACTAGTTCTTTTTTATAGCTCATGATTTAAACCTTTTCCTGTTACTCAAGTCTTATTAAATAGAAATCAAAATAAGAAAACAGATGGAAAAGTATAATGAGAATAGTGATGCTGGTTTTATTAGTTGGATTTTTGATAACCTCTTGTGCAACAGCGGTACGAGTGAGACCTGCTAGGGGAGTAGTCGTTACCAAAGCACATCACCAAAAAGTAGCTGTACACAGAAAAGTGAATTATTATAGAAGTGGCGGCGTATGGTATGTAAAAAAGAATAAAGTCTATAAAAAAGTAAGAGTGCCAGTAGGAGTGCGAGTAGCCACATTACCTAGAGGATATAAGGTGGTAAGAGTACGAGGAGTAAAATATTATACCTGTAAAGGAGTATATTATAAAAGATCAGGTAAACAATATGTTGTTGTTACTGTATAGCCTATTTCATTATAAAAATATACTGGTATAGGGAGGATATGCAGTAATAAGAGTTTGATTAGTTAAGTTAGTTAGTTGTATGGAAAACCCCGATATGGATATGTCGAGGGTTTTCTGTTTTTTTGAGTGATACAATACGTCAGAAGATTACCAAGCTTCTTCTATTTTGATACGTTTACCATTTTGATATGAAGCAATAAAAGCATTTCTGAATCCTAATCGAACCAATGCTCTTCGGAATTTTTTTGCCTCATCAAGGGTGGCAAAATTCCCTAAGGCATATTTATTAAAGTTACCACTTCTAATCTCTTTAAAATTTACAAAATTTTCAGAATACATAGATAAATCCATGTTTTCAAAAGCTCCGATTTGTACAGCATATATCAATTCTCCCTGTAAAGAACGACCATTTCCCGATTCACCATCAGGATTTGATTGCAATTCTTGATTCATAGATAAATTCTGTATAGTCTCATTGAGTTCAGCTATTTTGTTGTCGCGTTCAAGCATCTCAGACTTATGTTTTTTCTGAGAGATCATATTTTGAGGAGTATTAAAATTCATAAGATACACCGTTCCAGCAATTCCTAATACAGCCAAAATAGCGAGTATGATAGTTGCGATTTTAAGCTTTCTAGAGATATCTCGCTCATCTTTGACAGCTACATTACGAGCATAATCGATTGCTCGTTTTGATTCTTCGGCTTTTTCTACTTGATTTTTATAATTCTGTAACTCTTCGTCTGTTATAAAAGGCATCTGATTGCTGTTTTAAGATGTTCAAATATAATTGATTCTGTCAAAACTCCAAGATTTTGTACCATTCCTGATTTTATTTTCTTAGAGAAATTCAAATCAAAAATGATATTGTGACTACAAGTGCGGTAGGTTCAAGATAGGGTAGTAGTTATTTTTTAAAAACATAAAGGGTAATCGTATAGCTTTTTTATACAATTACCCTTTACATTGTTTTATACCATTTCCAACTTAAATTTACTCAATAAAACTGCGCCTTTTTGTCTAATATTTCAAGATAAAACACGACCATAGCCCTACTATGCTAGAATTTTCTTTTTCATCTAAGTTAAAAACCCATCATTTTTCTTATGAGTAAATTTAAATCAGAACTGGTATTATACTTTTTTACTTAGCTTCTAATAGTTGAATCATTGCCTTTGAGATAGTGATATATTCTACTATAGTATCACTTTCAAATTTAATTTCCCCTTTTTTGTTTGTTGTAGCAGTTTTGTTTTTTACAGACAAGTAATTTGGTCCCTGATCAGATGTGTGTAAAGTAAAAATACTGTGACTTTGTTTCTCAATATTTTCAATTTTACTTAGGTTTGAAAGTGCTTCTGGTGTTATTTTTTGTTCCAGATCAGCAACAAATTGTTCTTTATCTTCTATTTTGGTTAGTGCTGGCAATTCTTTTTCAGGGTACCATTGATTGCTTAATTCACAAAATGGTTCTCCTGCTTTTTGCCAAGGCAATGATGCTGAAAGACCAATTACAATCAAAGCTTCAATGGTCCAAATAATGTATAAAAATACACCACTAACTGTTGTTCCTCTAATTCCCCAGGTACCGTATTCACCAATTTCCTTGATTAATTCTAATAAGACCCCTGGTTGTGCTATCAGAGAGAATACTTGTAAGAACTTAATATTACTTACAGTAATTCCAATTCTGGAGTTGCCATAACTTTCCCCAGAATTTATGGCCAAATCAACCCAAATAGCCCAATTAAAGTATAATGCAATACACCCACCGATTATACCTAATAAAAAACCTATAGTTGGATTTCTAACTTTTCCAATTTTGATTGCTAAGGATCTAATAATAATCCCTGTACCAATACCAAAGCCTATTGTAATAAAAAGATTAATGTATACAAAAGGGATATACCAAATGCAATATGAGTAGATTAATGCTAATAATGGGAGCCCTATAATTGATAAAGCTGCAAAATATAATAATGATATTGGAGAGAATTTTCTTGATGGTTGGTAGTAATTATTTTTCATTGTTTCTGTTTGATTGATTTTACATTAAAAAGCACTATGTTTTTTTAGATTTAATATAGTGCCACAAGTATGTGTCTTACTAGTAAAAATTGTTACCTGTCTATATTGATGAATTTGTGCAGATTTCCTGTTTTTTTATTGTTATACCTTTTCTTTATTCAAGGCCAATATAAAAAAACTTTCAAATGATTCTGAATTTACTGTGATATCCAGTACATATTAATGGTAAGGTTTATTTAACACAGAGATATAATATTTACTCATAAAAGCAACTATATATTTGCAGTAAGAAACGACAACTGTAAATAGAAAGAGCGTTTTAGAAATCACTTTTGGCTATGGCCTTATAGTGGTTTTTTTAAATGGTATAAGTATGATAATCAAAATTGTTTGTAGACAATAGAGAAGTATGTGTTTATTGTGTAATAAGGAGATGCAGAGACGATAGAGAGCATTGCTTTATATAGTTTAGAACTGTTTGTTTAAGAAAAAAACGCGATCATTACGATCGCGTTTTTTATATAAATTCTTCTTTATAAATAGAACCGTTATATAAGTTCTACAAAAAGATCTTCTTCTGTTTTTTCAACTTTTGCCAAATTGTTTTTGGTTAACTCTTTGATCGATTTATCCCATTTTTTATTAGACAGACCAGATTGTGTTTTTAAATCAGCAAGGGTTAATTTTTCTGATTTGCGCAAGACTTCTAATATGCCTTTTGCATCATCACTAATAGCAACAGCTTTGCGTTCTGGTTTCATTTGCGGGAAAAATAGCACCTCTTGTATAGACTCATTATTGGTCATAAACATAGTCAGTCGATCGATTCCTATACCAATTCCCGAAGTTGGTGGCATACCATACTCTAGTGCTCTTATAAAATCATGATCTATAAACATGGCTTCATCATCTCCTTTTTCTGATAATTTAAGTTGATCTTCAAAACGCTCTAATTGATCTATAGGATCGTTAAGCTCTGTGTATGCATTTGCCAACTCTTTACCATTGACCATTAATTCAAAACGCTCGGTAAGTCCTTCTTTGGATCGATGTTTTTTGGTTAGCGGACTCATTTCTACAGGATAATCGGTGATAAATGTAGGTTGGATGTAATTTCCTTCACATTTTTCTCCAAAAATCTCGTCTATCATTTTGCCGACACCCATAGTTTCATCAGCCTCGATATCTAGTGCTTTGCATGCTTCACGGATTTCTTCTTCTCCTTTTTGGTACAGGTCATAACCTGTATATTCTTTTATGGCATCAAGAATACCAATACGTTTGAAAGGAGCTTTGTAATCGATAACATTATCTCCAAATTGTACTTTGGTAGTACCATGTAGAGTAATTGCTATTTTTTCCAGCAATTTCTCTGTAGTATCCATCATCCAGTTGTAATCCTTGTAAGCAGCATACATCTCCATTACCGTAAATTCAGGATTATGTGTACGATCCATTCCTTCATTTCTGAAATCTTTTGCAAACTCATATACTCCATCAAATCCGCCTACAATCAAACGTTTTAAGTATAATTCATTAGCAATACGCAGGTATAACGGGATATCTAGTGCATTATGATGGGTCATAAATGGTCTGGCAGCCGCTCCTCCTGGAATCGGTTGAAGAATGGGAGTTTCTACTTCTAGAAAGCCCATATCATTATAAAAACTACGAATAGTATTTACTATTTGTGTACGTTTGATAAATGTATCTTTTACCGTTGGATTTACCACAAGATCAACATAGCGTTGACGGTATCGTAACTCTGGATCTGTAAAAGCATCAAAGATATTACCATCTGCATCAGTTCTAGGTTGAGGTAAGGGTCTAAGAGTTTTACTAAGTAGTGAGAAGTTTTTTACCAATACGGTTTTTTCTCCTACCTGAGTAGTGAAAAGCTCTCCTTCGATACCGATAAAATCACCAATATCCAGTAACTTTTTATAAACTTCGTTGTATAAGGTTTTATCCTCTCCAGTACAAATCTCATCTCTATTAAAATAAACTTGTATACGGCCATTAGAATCTTGCAATTCTGCAAAAGAAGCTTTACCCTGTATTCTTCTTGACATTAATCTACCTGCAACAATTACCTTTTTTCCTTCTTCAAACTTGTTCTTTATCTGTTTAGACGTATGGTCTATTGGGTATAATTCTGCCGGATATGGGTCAATACCTAAATCGCGCAGTGCGCCTAATTTCTCTCTTCTTACAAGTTCTTGTTCTGATAATTGCATAGATTCGTCATTTTTGAAGAGACAAAAATAGCCTATTTCAAGAATTTAAAGAAAGGTCTTCTTAAAAAATTTCACCTCAAATTATTCAAGGTGAAAAAACAAAAAATAGCTTTGCTATTATCGATTGATTTGTGCCAAAATTGTAGGGTCTTTTATTTTGTTATCTTCTGATAATAATTTCATTTTAGAAATAATTTCGGCAGATTTAGGGTCATCATCTATAAATGGTAAAAATAACCTACCTCTGTGCTGGCTATGAACAGGAATTATAGATAATTGTAGTCCATTTTTGCTCACGATTCCACTACCTAAATGAATACTATATTCTGCAAGTGTACCTTTGATGATAATATGTCTTTCTTTGATTTCTACATTCTCTGCCTTAAATAATCTAGCAGTCTCTCTTGCTAGTACTGCACGCATCTGCATGGTAGAATGACTCGCCTCTGGATCTACACCACCTACATGAGCAACGCTTACTACTAGATCAATATCACGCATAACCTCACTATAGGTTACGGCATCAATTTCCTGTAAAGGAATAGCTGTATAATCTTTTCTAGATAAGAAACTTATATGTTCTAGAGTTGGCGCTTCGATATCTGCAGGAGAGTACCAATCTGCCATAGCGTACATGGTAGCGATATATCCTTTTTTATGATATACTTTTTGTAAGCCTTCTTCATGGTTTACCGTCCATCCTCTGGATCGTAACAACGCAATGGTTTTTTTAGGTTGAATTTGATGACCCTGATACCTTTCGGATTTTGTGCTAGTCTCGATTTCGTTTTGAGTGATAACATATAGTTCTCTGAAAATCTGCTTGAATGGTTGCACCAGCTTATGATCAAAAGCATACTTTTGATATAAGTCCCATACTACGTTTTCGTATAAATGAGAGGGGTGTGCAATAACAAAAGTATCGGTGTCATTTATTGCTAATTTCTTACCACCTATCCCTATCAGATATCCTTGTTCCCAAAATCCAAGCTTTTTATTCTTTTTATCAAACAAAACAAGTTTTGATAACATGGCTTTTACAACAGGATGTAATAGGATATTAGTAATTTCTTCTGCGCTAAACTCTTCTTCTTGTAACATGGCATTTTCTAGAGAAACACGAGTTCTGGAATACTGCTTTTTTAGATATGCCTTATTCTTTTGTAATGCTACAATTGCTTTGTCTTTTTTGAGTTTTGCAGGAATGGATTTTTGCGACTTTCCATCTTTTGTTACCTTGATATCGGCTTTTCCTTGCTCATCAACAAAAAGCTCAACGATTACATTATCGATAGACACGTTGGCTTTTTTCATAATTTTTTGGGTAGCTTCTCCTTCCATCGCCCAAGAGAAACGAATACTATCATCATATCCAGCATTCCGTGCAAGATTATCCATAGCAATACCAACCGCATTTTTCTCACTTTCTTGTCGTTGCGAACCAAACTGTTTACTCTCTTTCAAGAAATTTTGTAACGTATTATATCTATTTAATAGATCTTTTTGAGGGTTTGCTTTGCTAAGCGGGATTAACCCCAATGCCCTTACATAGTCTTTATCCCTTTTATCATTTATTTTGGCAAGAGTTTCTCTAATTTTTACTTCTCCAAGCATCACACCAGAGTATAGCTTTACCAATCTGTGTCCATTACCATCAGAAATATATTTGGCGGCATCATGTAGTAATTTCCAATTTTGTTTGCCTACATCGGGGTATACATCATTAAACCAATTGATATCTATTGCTCCTTGTGCAAAATCAGAACGGTCTATACTAGAATATCTAGAGATCAAGGTTTCTTTTTCTGCATTCATATAATCTGACGCATGCGCATGAAACCACCATACAGCATCTTCAAGATGTTTAATCTCTAAGTGAGCCTCTATCCAATGTGCCCATTGTGGAGCATATATAGCAGTTTCTATCCATCTCTTTTTTGAGATTTTGGATGTTTGTGCTTGTGCAAGAAAAGTAGAAACCTCTTCGGTTTCTTTAGGAATACATTTTTTTATAAGACTACTGAATGTATTTTTTTTAGAATCGTTATCACCCCAATAATACCCTCTGTGAAATGTTTCTTTGCCTAGCCTACTCAGTAATTCAAACAAATAAAAGCTCCCTTCTATTTTACTCAAATTACTCATATATGGGCTAGCTTCTGTAGGCAAGTCTCCTCGCTCTAATTCTATAGACAGCAGGTTTTTCTTGATTTTTTCTAGTAAATCTGTAGGTAATTTCTTGCCCTCTAAGTTTTTTGATCTGTAGTCAAAACGACCGTCTAATGCCCTCAGTAATTCAGGATTTATGAGTATTTGATACATAACATCATCCTCATTAAGAACGCCTGCATTATATAAATTTATTGTAATCCATGCGGGTGGTACTGTTGGTTTTATAGAAAGAGGGTTTATTTGCGCAATAGCTGTTATAGATTCAGGAATTTTAGGATATGTTAGCTTATTAGCCAAAAGAAACATCTTTATGTTCCAATACCTTTCTAGTAATTGTATATCAGCATTGTATTCTTGTAATTCGTTTTCTACCCCATATACCCCTATACCTAGATATTCTATAATATCACACCAAATAGTTTCTTTTCTACTCCATCTGTCTTTGTAGGTTACTTTTGTTTTGAGATCATCAGGCAGTCTAGCAATCAAGTCTTCTATAACATCCAACCTAAATTGTAATATAGTAGGATGATCTGCAAAAGCATCATATAGAGTACTAACGATAGTATATATTTTTTTATTAATAGAATCCCAACTTGAAGAATTGCTAAGTTTTAATTCTTTGAGATCAGGAACATATTGTTTTACAAATGGGATTAAGGAGTTATAATATTTAAAAGGTTTAGGAAAATGCTGGCAATAATGAAGAACAGTAAGCATTTCAAAATCATTGAGCTTGGATTGCTCATACCAATTTTGCCAGATATCATGTAATGGTAAGTAGTTAACCTTTTCTTTATAAGGCATTTCATAAGCCTTATCATTTGTTAGGCTTACCGTATTTGCAAGTAATACAATTTCTTTATAACCATTTTTATAAATCGCTTCGTATTCAAAATCTTTATGTACATCAAACAAATCAACTAGGGTATTGATAGCTTTAGCTGTTTTTTTTGGATCAATTAAATTCGCAAAAAGGAAATTCTGTTTTGATGTTATTTTAGAAAAAACACTCGTTAATAAAGATTTTTTTTGTTGATTAAAAATGAGTTTTGGTGTGGGTAGTGGTTTTAAGTTGTTATAATCAATTACCCCAAAACCATTACTAAAAGAATATTCTTGGGTGTTCTTAGAAAACTTATCCAAAAATACCTGTTCATTTTTTGAAAACTTAGGTCGTTCTAGATATTGATTGATTGTATCTGCAATATATTCAGACAATCGATTTTCTTCATGCAGTATAGTCAATATCTCTAGTGCCGCCAATCGTTGATCAATTTTAGAAGAAGTAATAAGGCTAGAGGTGATAGATATTATCTTTTGTTGCTCTTGCTGTAAGACTAGGCGGATTGTATTTTTTCTTAATGTTTTGCTTTTTCGTGATAGTAAGTCCTCAAGAACTCGAATATCTTCATCAGCAAGAGTAATAGATTCAAATAACTGTATACCAGTACTCATTACAGATTCGTTTCTGTCTTTGATTGTTTGATGTATGAGATCTCTTTTCCATGGTTCCTTTTGAAGATCAATTTTAGGTAACTTTTTATTATCTTGATATCGATAAGACCATATATAATGATCTGGGAATATTTTTCTGATAAAAGTTTGTCTTTCTTCTGAAGGGATTTTACTGATGTCCTGAGCCAATAATTTATCTTGCTTGTCATCGGCGTACGCTATAATAAAGTTATAGAAATGGTCAGGCTTGATCGTATAATGAGTCCATGAGAATACTTGACCCTCTATACTTTTTCCCTTGGTAGGGAGTTCATTACCGTATTGCTTTATCGTATTAAATAATGTTTGATCGATAACAGGTTTTTCGGGGATTGATTTTAATACCCAATAATCTGTTTCAAGATCTTTACCAAAATCTGTTTTTACCCATTCAAGAATTTTATGGTTTGTTCTTTGAGTCTGGGTGATAAACATACATGCCAGAATCTTTTTTTCTTTATGACCATTCTTAATCAAATTGATTGCTTCTAGATTAGCTTCATCTACATCGTTTAATCCCAAAAACCATAAGGCTACATATACTTCTAGATTATCATTACTTTGTAGTGCTTTCTGCACTAAGGTACGTTCTTCAAAAAAGGAAAGACTTATAGATAATACTCTTTTTATAGTTGCGCTTTTTGGAGTTTCCCATCCAAATCCAAACCAAGTGTCTACAGCTCTAATAACACTACTGAATCGCGTAAGATTATGCTCTAGAATGATTTTTATAAAATACTCCAGAGCTCCGATAGATGTTTCATCCAGTGATTCTAGTATAGTTTGTCTTAACCCTTCTTGCCTTTGGGCGGCAAGTAATAAATCTTTTACCAATTCCCAATTTTTTACGTCATTGGTAAGTAGTAATCCCTTTATTAATCCTCTGGTAACTCCTCCTATATCATCTTCCCCAATAAAAATATCTTTGATTAATTGATAAAGAGGTGTGGATGTATCTGTGTGATCCAATGCTGTAGCATAGAGGTATGCATTGTTTTTATAATACAATTCATTGTAAACATCATATTGAGCCAATTCTAGAATCGTCATACCAGAGTATCCATTGATTCCTGATTGATACATATTTTGCAAGTATGTTATTCTATTGGTAGTATAGGTCTCAGTAGGTCTGGATCGAAAAGACCTGCGAGAATACCCATTTTGATATGGAGTGGTAAGAATCAAATCCCATATTTGTGGAATATGTATAGCTTGATGTTCTCCAAAAAGTAGTTTGGCTAATTTTTTACCCTCTATTTCTTTCCATGGATTTACCAGAGGGTTGTTGCCAAACTGCTCAATAAAAGGTTTGATATTCACATTATATGAATAGTGACTTCTTTTGTGTTTTTTTAATAATTGAGTAATGATTAACCCAAGGACTTTATATTTTTCACTAAAACCATTAAAATCTTTGGTCTCTATTTTTTTTGTTTTTTTACTTTCAATAAAAGCGTTTGCTTGCTCTGATTTTATCATAATAATTTAGCGTTTACCAATAAGTTCCTGTTAAAAATGTCATTCTGAGAAAAGTAACGATACTCTCTTGGTCAAGATGTATCTCCTGTTCAAGCTCTTGAACTTCGTTGTCATTTATAAAAATGATGAAAAGTCCATCTTTAAACCCTTGAATAGCGACCTGTATACTTTCTTCTATAGTTGCTTTGTCCAAATTATGGATTTCGCCAAAACCTATTTTTCCAGATGTGGATTGTTTTTGTATATCTGATGGGGTTAAAAAAGGAAGTAAGTGGGGATTTTCTCGCTTTTCATTAAACTTTGAAAGCTCACTTTTTACACAAGCTACCAGCAAGTCCTCTAGGGTCTTGACAACTTCGTTTGTATGAATTGTAGTAGAATGAACTTTCTTTTTCCCAAGTCGTTTTAGATGTATGCTTATTTCTTGCATGAAGATTTAATGTTTCCCTTGGTTAAAACTAATAATTATTATTGTGATTTTATATTAAATTTTTGTTTTTAAACAGTGCTTTGGTGGGATGTTTAATGTGTTGATAATTATTGTTTTATGTGGTTGTTTTGTTTTTTGAGAACAAGAAATAGTAGCTAGGGTGAAACAAAAAAAACCAGAGGAGTATTACTCTTCTGGTTTTTTGGTGGTTGGTATAGTAAAAAGTATTACTTTGATTAGTATTAAATTTACTTACCAAGTGAGACTTTAATACTACGAAGCTTACCCTGAGGTAATACCAGTTATACTTTGAATTTACTGTAAAAAGAAAATCAGCTATTTTTTCGTTTATGCAAAGAAGAAAAAGTTAGCATAGCTATAGCTATGGTTAGTTTTTATTTTGAAGCATAGGCGAAAAAGAGAATTTTATTGCGGTAAATTCAAAGTGTAAATGGTATAATTATTTACTTACAGGAGTGGCACTAGTTACTGTTCTGGTTTTTGGAGTAACCATCGCTTTGATTTTGAGTATTTCTTTTCCTGTTTTTGTATTCGCAGTAATCGTTACTTGCTTGATCTGTTGGTTTGGCTTGTCATTAGAATTAAATGTAACCAACATTTCTCCTTTTTCTCCAGGAGCAATAGGTTTTTTTGACCACTTAGAAACTGTACACCCGCAACTACCTTTGGCAGTAAGGATTATTAAAGGAACTGTGCCTGTATTGGTGAATGAGAATTTGTGATTTACAATATCACCTTCGCTAATTGTACCAAAATTATATTCGTTTTCGGCAAAAGATAATACCGCATACTCAGCGTTTTTTTTCTCTTGAGAAGTAGTTACAGAGGCAGTGTTTTTTTCTGTTTTTTTGGTACTGTCATTAGTACAAGCTGTCATGGTTATTACAAATAGACTGGCTAAAAATAAAATTTGTTTTTTCATTACTTTGATTTTTTAGATTAGTAAAAAGGGTTAAAAACATTGTTTGATAAGTGATAGAGATAGAAAAATCATCTCTATCATGTTTATTATTGTCATAATATGTACTCTTTGAAAATTAGTTGATTTCTTGAATCAGTTTTGATATATCGTGATTAAAACTGTCCTTGGTGATGCCTGTTACTTCTTCTAATACAGGAAAGTAATCTTCATCTCTTTTACCGCAACTTAGTAGTTTGAATACTTCAGAAAAGCCTTGTTCTTTTTTTATTTTCTTTACTAATAATGCATTGATTGTATAGTCTACTCTAAGTGCTTTTCCTGTCTCATCTCCATAATTTTTGCCTTCATTATAAAGGGAGAGCCAATCAGTATTTGGAGTAGCGATAATAAATCGTTTGAATTTATTGAGAATCTCATCCCAACTATATCCCCAGCTGCCCCCAAAAAGAAAAGCACAACCCTCATCAACAGGTTTATAGGTTTTTTTCCTAGGTAGTATGTTACGTAATCTACTATGCCATAGGTCGTGTGGATCAAAATTTTCATAATCAGATGCTAGAATTCCATCAATGATTAGTGAAGTGTCATCTATTTTTGTTACTAGTGTATTATAGCTATACCCGTTGTAATCTGATTTGTAGTCAACACCAATTAATTTTAATGCTTCGTTAAAATTTTCTGCACAATATAATTGAGTAGGCTGTTTAGGAACTCCAAGAATCTTATCATATTCATTTACTTTGGCGAGGTATGCTTCTACTTTAGAGAATTCAAAATCCTTTTTGTAAAAAACAATAGTGTGATCAATCGTTTTTGTTTGCCAGGATATTGTATTTTGTTTTAAAGGAGAGTAAAAATAAAATCGACCCTGCTTTTTCTGTGCAAGAATGTTATAATTGGCTCTTAGTATAGGGGTGTTTTGATCTTGCCCTATATAATAAAATTGAATCAAATATTCTGTAGAAGTAAGTTTAAGGATATTATGAATATAGCATGTATAAAAAGTATCACTTTTGTATTTGGTACTTTTCTCAATATCTTTTAGTTCGTCTAGTAATACAGAAGTTTCTAGAATATATTTAGGTAAAACATACTCATTTTGAGTAGCAGGGTTGTTTTTGCTATAAATAAACTCATTAAATGATTTGATTAGTACTTGGGTAGTAATAGAATCCTTGGGCAACCATATATTTTCTGATAACAATACAGGTTTATCTTGTGCTTGTAGGTTACAAAAAGATATAATCAAGAATACCATTATCACTTTTGCAGAGATACTTTTCATTTACTTTGATTTTGATTAGTTGATATCAAAAATCAAAACAAAAGAGATTAATAACAATAAAAACAGGTTTGAAAAGGGGACTAGAACCCAGGTGGATTTTTTATTGTTTATTGATATACATTGATTTAACTTCGTTTCTGGTGCGTACGCCTAGTTTTTTGTATAAGTTATTAATATGTGTTTTTATGGTACTAATGCTTACAAACATGGTAGAAGCAATCTCTTTATTGGTTTTATCAGCAAGAATTAGGTTCAATACTTTTTGTTCTTGCTGTGTCAGGTTCATGTCTATTACGCTCTCTGAGTTTTTGTTTTTTCTATATTTCAGAAACTGAAAAATATTCATGAGTACAGAAAGAAGTAGTAGCAACAATATGAGCCATAACCATGATATGTTTGATGTTCCTTCTTTTGAATTGACTAAAAACTTATCAGAAGCCAACTCAGCTCTATATTGCTCTGTATAGGTGCTGTTAGGATATTTTTGCTCTAGCCGTTCTGCTAGGTGATCATAATACACATTATTTTTTAGGTCTTTTAGGTAATAAGCATACAATTTATTTGCTTTATCAGATAAAAAAGCATGTACATATAATTCTGTGAGTGGTTCATTTTGATTTTTTACATACTTATGTAATCTAGTAAACCATTTTTTGGTATTTATTTTACGATTGGTATTACTACGATAAGAAGCAAAAGCAAAGTGCATCTCATCTATGATAGAATCTACTTTGATAAAAGCATTACTTTTTTCGTTATCAGAAACGATTCTACAAAACATTTCATCGTCAAAAGAAAAAGGAAGTGTTAAGGTGTCGGTATTATTGGCAATAAAAAGCACCTCTTTGCTATCAGGGCAAATACCATTAAAATGAATTGGTTTTTTATCCTTTTCTGAGCAACCCTCGATATGAATTCTATACATATGATTTTGCACAGGGAGATTATCTCCTGTAAAACTAAAATATCCAGTCGTGTCACTTGTAGTTTTAGCAATAATTTGTTCAGGATATACTCCTGATAGCTGTCTATAATCTTCGATGAGTGATAAGTAGACATCTCCAGTCCAGTTTTTTTTATCTACATAGCCAGAAAACTCGTATTGAGAAGATGCTATTTTGGGAAAAAGCAGTACAATACAATACACTATTAGAAAATAAAATTTCATCAGTTTATCGGTGTTATTTTTTTTAATGGTTAGTCGTATTACTCTCAAGATGATCAGTGTTTTTACTTGTGGTATCATCATAGGATAATAGGATTGTCTAAAAATATAGAAATTAATTTTATGATGATATTGTAACAGAATAAAAATGTTACCTACATATAAGTAGATGTCTATTATATATTTATATGTATTTGCGTATGACATATAATGACTAAGTATAAATTTTAAATTATTTTTACAACATAAATTATGAGTATCTGGAGAGTTTTATTAGCTATTTTTTTTCCACCACTGGCCATATTGGATAAAGGTTGTGGATCTGTCGTGATTGTTTTATTATTAACTATTTGCGGTTGGGTTCCTGGAGTAATAGCGGCATTAGTAATATTAAATAACCCCAATAAATAACAAAAATATAGTATGAGAAGAATTTGTCTTTGTGTCCTGACTATTGTATCTGCAATGCTATTGACGGGATGTCAATTTTCTGAGAATCTTGAACTAAAAGAAGATGGTTCAGGAAAAATAACAATCAATTTTGATGGGTCTGAGTTGATGAAGATGGGGGGAGAAGAATTTTCTAAAGAAGGAAAAGAGAATGTAGATTCTCTGGTTGTTTTTAAAGATTTTCTAGAAAAAAATAAAGATAGTATCTCTAAGCTATCAAAGAAAGAGCAAGAGCGATTACAGAAATTAAAAGATTATACAATGCATGTTGTAATGAACTCTGAATCCAAGCAGATGAATATAGATATGTCTAGAGATTTTAAAGATATCTCTAAATTAGGTGATCTCTTATCAGACTTTAAAACAGGAATGGTTCTAGAAGAGGCTAATAGTAAAAAAACTAAAAGTAAAGGAGCTGTTAACCCTTTAGAAATGCTAAGTGAAGAAGAAGGAACAGAGGTGAGATATAGTTTTGTGAAAAATAAGTTTAGTAGAACTACAGAGATTATCGATGAAGAAAAAATGAAAAGAAGTTTAGATAGTCTTAAAGAAGCACGAATGTTTCTCTCTACTTCTAAGTATACACTAAAGTATACTTTTCCTAGAAAAATTGTGAAAATATCATCTGATAAAGCTACGTTTAGTCTAGATATGAAAACCTTTATTCTCGAAGTTGGTTTTATGGAGTATTTGGATAATCCTAAAATATTGGATATCGAGGTAGAATTAGAAAAATAATTTTTAAGCTAAAAAAAGGATATACTTTAGCTTAAATAATTTAATAAAAAGAAGAAGGTATGTTTAAACATACCTTCTTCTTTTTATTCATCATATTGGTATACAAAGAAAACCTATAAGAGTTGTCTTTGTATTAACTCTATTGCCATGTTACGAACTGCTTCATTACGTTTATTGTTGGTAAGACTAATGTTATGTTCTAGTGGCCCTACTTTTAGAAAAGGCTGATATATTTTTAATACAGCACCGCTGTAAGATGCTAATGGCACTTTTTTAGTGTTTAAAACAAATAGATATTCTCCTTTTACAGTTCCATATTCATAAATTGCATGGCCTATTAAAATATCATCACCATTTGGATCTTCTTGATAGATATCAAATTTCATTTGACTAACCATACTTTTATTTAACTGACTAATGGCATCTTTTTGGGCATGTGATTTTACATAGATATTAATATCATCAAATTTTCGATCTACCTTATGACCTCTATTTTGGATTAATTCTTTTTCTTTTTCTAAGTTTTTTAATATCCAAGAGGGTTTTT
The DNA here is from genome assembly GCF_002924285.1 of Aquimarina sp. I32.4. NCBI lineage: Bacteria > Pseudomonadati > Bacteroidota > Flavobacteriia > Flavobacteriales > Flavobacteriaceae > Aquimarina > Aquimarina sp. I32.4. The sequence continues at coordinate 39,537 of NZ_PGUB01000016.1, forward strand.
TAGGTGTTTCTGAAACAATTTCTTCAATCTTTGAAGAATCTAGACCAGTTGCAGAAAATAATCCAATTTCTAATGCATATGCAATAACTCGTTTTTCAGATAACCAATAATTCTTTTTTATTGAAATAGTATCTGGTATCTTATCACCATATATTGCACGGTAAGTATACTCTTTATCTTTAGGAAAAAGCAATGATTGCTGTGACATCTTCTGAGCTTTAAATAAAGGATTTTTATGAACATCACTTACTTGATAGTATTTAGAACTATCTATTTTTACTTTTTCAATATGAGCGACTTTTATCTTGTCGATAAAAACTTCTCCTTTTTTTACTTTCACTTTTTGAGCAGAAGAAAGAAGGCTCATAAGTAAGAACGCTAAGGTTACTAAGGAATTTTTCATTGATAGGGATTTAATTTTTGAATTCAAATATATAATTAAAACTTCAACTTCTAGATTTCAATAAAATAATTGATACTTATCCTAAGCATTGTTTTAGTATTGATGAGAGTTAATAATGCTAATGTTTATGGACTTGAATAAAGCCTTCATTTTATATCGTATCTTTGTATCTCTATGAATAAAAAAATTCTGGTTCGTGATCTCGGACTCAAAGATTATAAAGAAACCTGGGAGTATCAAGAAGTACTTTTTAAGGAAATTTTGGATATAAAAATTAAAAATAGAAGAGAGAATGCAGGTATAGAAACACCAAATCATTTTCTTTTTGTAGAGCACCCTCATGTATATACATTAGGAAAGAGTGGTGATATGAGTAATCTACTTTTGACAGAAGATCAGCTTAGAGAAAAAAAAGCCACCTTTTATAAGATAAACAGAGGAGGAGATATCACCTATCACGGCCCAGGGCAAATTGTTGGATACCCAATCCTTGACCTTGATAATTTCTTTACAGATATTCACAAGTACTTACGCTTTCTAGAAGAAATGGTAATTCATACACTGGAAGAATATGGTGTCAGTGCAACAAGAAGCGAGGGGGAAACAGGCGTATGGCTAGATGTAGGAACCCCATTTGCTAGAAAAATATGCGCTATGGGAGTACGTGCCAGTAGATGGGTAACCATGCACGGTTTTGCATTAAATGTAAATGCAAACCTTGGATATTTTGATCATATTATTCCCTGCGGAATCAAAGGAAAAGCTGTTACCTCACTCAATGTAGAATTAGGATTAGAAAAAGTAGATGAAGAAGAGGTGAAACAAAAGTTACTGAAACACTTCAAAACTTTATTTGAAGCAGAATTTGAGTAAATAGTATAGTTCCGATACTAAAAAATAGATTATCAGGTTTTTATATGTAGAAGTGCTTTAAACTTTTTTGAACACACGTATAAACTCATGAAGACACATCTTTATATATATATACTTATTCTTATATCAGGATGCAAGAGTTCTGATCTTATAAATACATTCACAGATACAAAAGATACTTCTCAATATCTAAGTAATAAAGCGTATTGCCCCAAAGAAGGAGACTGCACCATATCAATACATAAAAATACGATAATACACATAAAAAATGATACTGCAGGAAAGTATTACCCAGTACTAGAAAAAGGAGATTATAGCGTTATAGAATTTACATTTTTGATAAAAGGCCCTGAAGGTACTGCAGATGGTGATTATTCTGAAACTATCCATTTTGAAATAGATAAAACAACAAAACGTCTGACTTTAAAAAATAAAGAACTGGAACAAGTAAAATTGCTTTTTGGCAAACATTGCTTTTGTAGAGGAGAAGCAGGATATTATAAGATCAAAGAAGGCAATTTACTACTTCTACAAACCAACGATAAAATTACCATAGATTTGTCTTTCAAAATACCAGAGGTTACTCATAAACTTATGAGAGTACAAAAAGAAATCAAGTATTAATCTTTTATTGATAGTGTCTGATAAATCAGCTTTATAAAAAATAAGCGGCACATTTCTCAATGTACCGCTTAATAGGTAATTAACTAATAATATCTATTCTTGTATGAATTGTATGAATTGATATTTGCCTTGCCCTCCTGGATTTAGTTTTAGAATATATAAGCCTGAAGGTAATGCGCTTGTATTGATCGTTTTTTGAATAATTTTGCCTGCCATTACAGTTTTTCCTAAAAGATTGATGATCTCGTAAGAAGTATCTTTTTTAGAAACTACCACATTTAGTACATGAGTATCTCCTACAGGATTAGGAAATACAGAAGTCTTTAATGGTTCTGTAGTTATTTTATTGACGATAGTAATTCCTGTTTCTGATCTGGCAAGAAGATTACCAATAGTAAAGGCCGTAGACTCTGATGTGCCAAAAGAACCACCAGAAGCAATAGTAGCACCTTCAGAAGTAAGAGTATATGACCCGTTACCATAAGAACAGCAAATACCATCACCATAACTATCATTGATTACAAAAGTATATGTTCCTGAAGCTAAACACTCAGTCAATGTTATTGATGATCCGCTAGGTTGAGAATTATACGTTCCTCCTGATGCAACTACTTGATTGTTAATATTAGTGATCTCCCAACTAGTTTCAGCAGGGTAGTTATCAAATGTAAGAGATAATACGACATCTTTACAAGTAGGTGCTCCCCCTTCTGTAAGGCGTATATCATCTATTGCAATATCACCTTGCCATGTAGTACCTGTAACCCCGTTAAAGCGTAATTGTACAGATGAACCAGAATATGTACTTAAGTCTACATTTGCTGTTTGCCATGTATTTCCTTGGTTTCCAGATTTTGTCCAAACAGAAGACCATGTAGCACCGTTATCTGTACTGGCTTCCAAAGTAAGAGTTCCCATACTTGAAGCTCCATACATATGATATTGAAAATCGAATTTTGCCGTTGTAGTAGCGCTCAAATCAAAACAAGGAGAAGTAAGAATAGCTCTTTTCGATGGGAAATTAGGAGCAGAAGCCTCCATATAAACATAGTAAGTACCCTGTACAGCACTAGAAGGTCCAGTATTTCTTGATGGAGTTCCATTGGCATCTACGGCCCAATCAAAATCACCTCCTGTTCCTTGAGTCCATAACCCTAGCGTATTCTCAAATCCTTCTGTATACGGCAGTGAGGAAACTCCTGCACTACAACCTGTTCCTCCTCCTGATAAAGTAGTAACGCTTACAGGGGCACTTGCTCCAGACTCATTGCCAGCAGCATCTTTGGCTTTTACACTAAAACTATAGGTTGTGTTAGGAGATAATCCTGTAACTTGATATGAAGTATTAGATACAGTGCCAATTACCGTATTTGCTTGATATATATCATATCCTGTAACGGCAACATTATCAGTAGAAGCATTCCAACTAAGGCTTGCAGTTGTTGCTGTAATATTAGAAGCTGTTAATCCAGAAGGAACCGTTGGAGCCTGTGTATCTCCACCGCCACCGCCAGTGATTTGAAAATTGGCATTAGAAATATCATAAAAGATATTTCCAGACCCTCTTACCATAATTCTGTTTTGTGTTCCAGTAGCATTAGGTACAGTGATACTATGAGAACCATCATTTGTTACCGCAGTAGCAATTGTAACAGGATAAGTATTACCTCCATCTGTAGAAATCAAGATGTCTACATTAGCAGTATTAACACCATTGCCTGTTGTTCCTGCAACATCCCAGGTAACTGTCTGTGTTGATCCAGCAGCCCAGCTCACATTAGTATTTGGTGAGTTAACAACAAATGGTCCTGCTGCACCCGCAACAGTAATTCTTGAATTATCACTAGCACTGCTACCTCCGCCAGAGGCATTATCTCTTATTGTAAGTCTAAAATTCATAGTTCTGCTTACAGAAGGCACAACCTCCCAGGTAGAAGAAGTTTGTCCTGCAATTACTGTAGATAATGCAGGCATATATCTATCTGTAGAAGCAGTAGGAGTAAGAGATCTAAATGCTGGTCCACTTGTAGACGTAGCTACAGGAGGCATTGTCGCAGCTTGCGCATCCATTTGTTCCCAGCAATAGGTAAGATTGTCTCCAGCATTAGGATCGGTCCCACTACCTTCTAGTACAAAAGGAGTGGAAGCAGGAATCGTATAATCCTGTCCTGCATTTGCAGTAGGAGCAGCATTACCAGTATTACTTTGAGTACCACATCTACTACTAGTACCTTGAGTTATATTTTGCCACATTTCCTGTATGCTAATAGCATGAAAATATGAATCACTATTATTTTGTACGTTTGGAGCACAAATACCAGCATACCCCATAATTGTAGACGCACTTCCTGGCTCTACAGAAGCACTAGCCCTGTTGCAACTATTGTTTTGTGTATGATTACCCCCATATTGGTGCCCCATTTCATGGGCTACATAATCAACATCAAAAGGATCTCCCATAGGGCTACCACTACCTGTTACTCCACCAGCTTTTCTACTGCCACAAGGAGAATTTAGGTAAGCAACACCACCACCACCAGTACTAAACACATGTCCGATATCATAATTAGCAGAACCAATAGTATTGTCACAAACCGTTTGATTTTGACCTAACATAGATCCTCCATTATTATTGGTATAGCTATCAGTTTGGGCGTTTAAGAAAATAATATCATCATTATTGGCAACCAAAATCATAGTTACAGCCAAATCTCTTTCATAGATACCATTTACTCTGGTCATGGATATATTCATAGCAGAAAGAACTGCCGCTTTTTTTACTTGATCAGAGGCCGATTGACTTATTCCTTGATTGTTGAGGTGAAATTGTGCATATTCTCCTGTACATGCCAATGCCAGTCTAAACGTTCTAAGTTTACCATCATTCGCATTTTTTACAGAATTTAATTGTTGAGGATTGATAGCTGATTTTGCTTCCTCCTTAACCAAGCACTCAAAGCTATTAGGATTTGAAGGCAGGCTAGATTTAGCATAGCAGATATAACTTTGTCTATCTTTTGTATAAGGGTCAATATAGATAGTAGAATGAGTTCCCGAAGTAATCATTGCATTCAGTCCGATTTTTGAGAAACTGAATCGAGCAATTGCTGTAGGATCATCAATACCATATCCAACAAAAGACCGAATGTTAGGGAATTTTTTGGCAAGGCTTTCTTCAAATATCGAAGCTTCTAGAACTCTAAATCTTTTCAAAACCCCATCGTTTGTAGGAAGTTCCATAACAATACCAGCATTTTTTTGTTGCCCTCTAGACGGTGTGTTTTCCAGAATAGAAATCAACTCTTTGGTGTTTAGGTTAAATAGTTGATAATGAGTTGGTGTTGATTTTCTGAGCTCTTTTGATTTTGCTTGAGTTTTTGTAGGAGAAGCAGGGCTCCATAGTTGCGCATTTGCGCCAATACTAGACAGCAGAAAGCTGAATACTAGTATTTTACTGAAAATACTTGTTTTCATAATTGAGTTTGAATTTGTGATTAGTTACTGCCTACAACTACAAATCATATCGTTTAGTATGCAAGGGGTGGTATTTAACAAAAAGAAAAGAGAATTACTGTAAAATGCTAATGTAATGTTAAAAGTAAAACATGCGGTTTGATTTCTTTTTTAGCTTTGAGGAAACGTTAAAACTATTTCGTAGTTAACTCAGAATAAATTAATTGATCTGATAAATAAGGATGCCATTTTCTTCTCCTTGTACTACAAATTCTAGATTAGGATCTTTATCCATATTACCTAAACTTAACACAGAATTACCATAGACAGGAAAATTAGGAAATAACTCGCCATTACTATCATATAGGTATACTTTTTTTGCCTGTGCATCGGTAATTGTAACATAGATTTTATTATTAATATAATAAAGTTTAGGTGCAGTATATACTCCAAAGTCAAGTTCAAGAGTCTTACCTTTTATAGAAAGAGTATTTTCAGAAAAGGTAACTAGAGTCTTGTTGGTGGCTATGATATTGTTATCTTCATGTAAACCTAAATTCTGTTCTACTGCATTACCATCATTTTGTACCTGAATCAATGCACCGCTTTTGGTGGTAGATGTGAATTCATCTAGGTATTGATACCATTCATTTTTAGAAAAATCAACCTTTTCTTTTACTTTAACTCTCGTTTTACCAAGTCGGTCGAGAATAGTTAGTTTTCCGTTTTCTTCAGAAATCAAAATATAATCTTTACTTCCGATTCTGATATGTTTAGGAGGTAAGATAAGAGCAGACTCTGTATTTTTAAACCTGAAACCAGTAACAACTTTAGCCTGCGCATCAAACATTTTGATATCATTACTATGAGTAGTAATAATACGATATCGTTTACTTTTGTCATAATCAAATAATGCCAGAGGTTGGGTCATTGGTTTTTCAAAAGCTTTAGGGTAAGGGCTTACATCTTTTCCATTACGATCTACCAAATAAAGGGTGTTAGCAGTATTGAATAGTAATTGATATCTACCATTTTTATAGATATCAATTTGTTGGATATCCCCCATGATTTCTCCATCAATTTGTTTTTTCCAGAAAATAGAACCTGTGTCAGAAATCAGATATAAATTATTTTCTATATCCTGTACTGCTGCATCCATTCCTTTGGTTCGATGGTTTTTTACAAGAATAGGTTTGGTTAGTACTTTGTTTTCTAGTGTTGTCGATGCTATTTGAGTTACAGAAGTAGCTGCTCCTTTGGCTCTGTTTTTTTGTAAAACACTATGCAGATGAGCAAAATCATTTTCTTTTATGATCTGTACAATACCAATTTGATATCCTTTGTCTTTCAAATCTTCCCATTGCTTGGTATATGTTTCTTTGGCATTTTTAGAAATGTATTCTTTTATGTTTTTTACAGTACCAGCAATCAATATAGAAGATTCATCAGATAAATTCTGGATCGTAGATTTGTAATACTCTTGATCGTTGAGTAACGTCTGATTCTGTATATTAGCAATAATATCTTTGAGGCTTTTGATAGAAGAACCAAAAATCACAAATTCATTATGAGTAAAATAAAATTTGGATGCAAAATCTTGTACCAAAGGGTGTAGTACTTGTGCAAAATCTGCAATATTTTTATATGTATAAATAGGGATAGTTCTATATGTCTCGATTTTATCACCAGCCAGACTTTCTTCTATTGCAGGAATATCGAGAGAGTTTAAGACCAATACATTTTCTTTTTCTAAAAAAATCATACCTATTTCTGATACACCTGATAAAACATTATCCAGATCTGTAGGAATATCTTCTAATGCTCTGTCTTGTGCAAAAGATAAATTCTTTTTTAAAACATCAAAATTGTCATAAGTGTATGATATAAATCCTTTTGCGGTAATGGGGGTTACCTTTGCGATTTTATTCTCTTGAGGAGTGGTATTATCAAAAATTCCGATAGTACTGGATAAAGAATCTTTTTCTATAGCAATACCATCCATATAGATTGCATTTTGATCTACAGTAGCATCAGCGGCAATCCACCCACTAAAATTTTGCAAACTCTTAAGTTCGATATTGGGCAAGAGAGAGTTGTGTATATTTTGTAATTTTTTACCATTGATCAATACAGAAAGCTCATTTTCTGTACCCGAAACCTCGTATACTTTTTGTAAATCCTTATCAACAGGAATAGGAGTAGTTTGAGTTCTAATTGCATTTTCTATCAATAATTGAGAAGAAGAAGCAATTAGAATACTATCCTTTTGCGTAGCATAAAATGAGTTTCCTTGTGTTTGAATTTTATAGATCGTTTGATTAGAGTATGAGATGGTCTCTATCTTTTTTGTGTTGAGTGAGTCGTTACTGATTAGAGAAGGATCAAATTTTGAAATATAGGTATACTCATAGTCATTTTTTCCTAGCGGAGAAAAGCAGAGCAATCCTTCTGGTTGAGTGGATGTAGTAAGTACTGGTAAGTTTTTGAAATATTCAAAAAAAGCAACTTGCCCATTGTTTTTTATCAAGTTGTTGTCCCGCAATGTATTGGTAGCCCCTTCTAGATTATTAATTTTTACAATGATCTGAGAATCTTTAGGAATATGATCCAATAAAGAATTAGATTTCTTAGAAGTATCATCACAAGAAATAGCAATGAAAACTAATAGAACAGTAACAACCTTTTTGAGTATGAGAGTGTGTTTTGTATTCCTGAATTCTGTTGTCAAAATAAAAAAATTTAGTATTCTGGTTCGCAAAATATGTAGTCTAATTAAGTAATCAAAATATAACTCAATATATTAAGTGATATCTTTGAATTTGTCAAAGATATAATTATTTGAGATTCAGTGCGAGTTGTTCGGGTAATAACCTAAAGCTTTTTCTATGGTATTTGGTAATTCCATGTTTACGGATAGCCTCTCGATGCTCTACGGTAGGATATCCTTTATTTTTTTTCCAGTTATACATAGGGAACTCTTCATGTATTTTTTCCATAAACTCATCACGGTATGTTTTTGCCAATACAGAGGCAGCCGCAATATTCAAATATTTTCCGTCACCCTTTATAACGCAAGTATGGGGTATATTATGATAAGGCTTAAAACGATTTCCATCAACAATAATATGTGCTGGTTCAGGATTCAATTGTTTGATAGCCCTTTGCATTGCAAGGATCGAAGCATTGAGGATATTAATTTTATCAATTTTATCCATAAAAATATGTGTCACACCATAGGTCAATGCACAGTCTTCTAGTAGTGGTTTTAGTGTATTTCTTTTTGCTTCACTCAATTGTTTAGAGTCATTGAGGATGTCGTTGCTAAAATCATCAGGTAAGATAATAGCTGCCGCAGTTACAGGTCCTGCAAGGCATCCGCGACCAGCCTCATCAGTGCCACACTCAAGAATATCTGGATTTAATTGTAATGTAAGCATAGTACGAAGATACAGTATGAATAGAATACCTGAAAACTATTTTTTGAAATTGTTAGAAAAGTTAATTTAAACGAACAATGAGTATGATTTAATTTCGTTAAAAAAGCATATTTTTGCCACAGTTCAACAAGCTAATGAGAAAACACATATTATTTATAGTTGCACTACTATCGGTAACGATGATTTGGGCGCAAGATAGAAATCAAGGAAGAATAAAAGAACGATCTCCAATAGGAGATAATGAATCCAAAGAACCTCGAAGGTCATTACGACAGTCCAAAGAAAAAAAAGAAAAACCACTGATAACTGCATATAAGATCATTACAATAGATAATGATACTACCTATGTAGATACTACACTGACTATACAAAAAGATTATAAGTTCAATTATTTGCGAAGAGATGATTTTGAGTTAATACCGATTCATAATGTAGGGCAAACCTATAATAGTTTGGCAAAACGAGAAGAAAGAAATCATCTGTTACCACTTTTTGGTGCGAGGGCCAGACATTTTAATTTTATGGAGGCAGATGATATCAAATATTATCAGGTTGCCACACCATTTACCGAATTGTATTTCAAGACCACTTTTGAGCAAGGACAACAATTAGACGCTTTTTTTACGGTTAATACCTCACCAAGGCTTAATCTTACCATTGCTTACAAAGGAGTTCGGTCATTGGGTAAATATCAACATGCATTAACCAGTACTGGTAATTTTAGGGCAATAGCAAGTTATATAACAAAGAACGATCGGTATAAGATACGCACACACTTTGTATCACAGGATTTGCTTAATGAAGAAAATGGAGGACTTTCTACAGAGGGGTTAAATCAATATTTGGCTACAGGAAATTTTGTAGGAGAAGGAGATGAATTTGCAGATAGAGGATCGGTATCTGTAAATTTTGAAGATGCAGAAAATATCCTTTTGGGTAAGCGATTTTATCTCAATCATGAGTTTGATATACTCAAAAAGACTGATAGTAGTAGTACAAGCCTATCAATAGGGCATATTATGAATCTTACCGATAAGAGATTTAAATTTGAGCAAACGGCAATAGCACCAGAGAATCTTTTGGGGCAATCCTATGTAGCAGCCAATTTATCAGATAATGTAGCATTAGAAGATTTTAACAATCAGGTGTTTCTAGGGTTTAAAAATAAATGGTTGGGGGATTTGCGTATATCAGGAGGAAGCTCTAATTATAACTATGGCTATAACAGTATACTTAATCAAGCAGATGAATCTGGAAATATTACCAGTATTACAAACCGTATCAAAGGAGATATATATACTGTAGGAGGAACCTATAAGAATAATTATAAAGGGTTTGAAGTGTTTGCAGATGGACAGACGATTGTATCTGGCGATTTTACGGGTAATTATTTTAATGCAGGAGCAGGATATGAGTTGAACGACAACTATGGGTTGTGGGCAAAAATAAGCTCAGAATCAGTAGCGCCCAATTACAACTTCCTACTGTATCAAAGTGATTATGTAAACTATAATTGGCAAAATGATTTTTCTAATACAGAGACTCAAAAAATACAAGTAGCAGTCAAAGCAAAGAAAATAGCTACTATAGAAGCTAGTTATGCTACCATAAATAACTATACCTATTTTACCAAAAATGCAGATGCAGAGATAACTCCTGTGCAAGCAACAAATGATATAAAACTATTAAAAGTAAAACTTACACAAGGATTAGAGTATTGGAAACTAGGTTTGGATAATACCGTAATGTATCAGGATGCACAAGGAGGAGAACAGGTATATAATGTACCGCAGATAGTAACCAGAAACAGTTTGTATTATCAAGACCATTGGTTCAAGAAAGCATTGTTTTTGCAAACAGGAGTAACACTCAAATACTTTACTAGTTATAAAGCAGACGCATACGATCCCGTATTATCAGAATTTTATGTTCAGAATACCGAAGAAATAGGAGGATTCCCACAATTTGATATCTTTTTTAATGCCAAAGTACGCCAAACACGTATCTATTTTAAATATGAAAATATAGGAGAAGCCTTTAGTCAGAACAATCAATTCTCTGCTCCAGGCTATGCTACTCGTGATGCCGTATTACGATTTGGTGTGGTATGGAATTTCTTTTTGTAGCCCCATCTATTATTATTGCATTGAAGAAAGGAAAATTCAGTATAGCCATAGTTACGATTAATTTTTATTTTGAAGTATAGACGAAAAGAGAATTTTATTGCGGTAAACTCAACGTGTAAATTATAACGTAAAGCCCATGAAGCATTCGTTTGAAATAAACCTTTAATTTTTAAGGCAAGCTTCAAATTATTAAAACCTCACTTAGTGAGTAAAGTGGGGAACTATAAAAACATCGAATATCATTTTCTCATTACTTAATACTGATTTTTTATTGCTATTTAAAATGTAAAACTTTAGTAATCATAAGGTAACATTTTTTATTGTTTATACATATACTTCTATACGTCCTTAAACTGGCGTAAAAAACAGAAAGTATTTATAACAATAATTATTCACTTAAAAAAACATTTTAATGGCAACAGAAAATCAAATAAGTATTGAGATCCCACAAGAAATAATCGACAATATCACAACCAAACTACAAGAATGTAGAAATGATCTAGCTCCTTATTTACAAGCATTAACAGGAGAAGACAGAATGGGGTTGCTCAAAATGGGAGATAAATCATTATCTACCGTGCAAAAAGTAAAATCCTATATCCAGACCAATCCAGAATTTGTACCTGCATATATGGAGAAAGAAGAGTTTTTAAAAGACGAAGCCGTGGTAACACAACTTACTCCCATAGCCAACCTTGCAGAGCAACTTTTTTCTGATGTAGATGATACTCGCTTATTAGCAGGTAGTGAGGCTCTAAAAGCTTCTCTTTTGTATTACGGACAAATACGAGAAGCCGATAACAAAGGAGTAACCAGTGCAAAACCTATCTATGAAGATTTAAAACAAAGATTTTCTAAAAGAAGAAAAAGCTAAGTGTTCCAGTTTTTTTAGAACCAACTGATTTTTAACCAAAAAGCTGCTAATTTGAACCTTTTTGGTGCTTCGAAGATACTTTTAGGTTCTTTTTATAAGCTTTTTGCTTCTTCAAAGAACCTTTTAGGTTAAAATAATAACCTTTTTCCTTCTTTTTATAACCTAAAAGTATTTACTAAGATACTTTTTGTATCAATCGATCAGCTTTTAGCTTAAAATTATAGTTTTGTAGAAATATTAAATAACGAAAAGAAATGAAAAACCACAAAATTTAAAATAGAAAGATAGTATAAAACCTGAATTTGAGTTATATTTATTTCATTCCAAAACTTTTTGAACCTGATATCATTTTAGAAATAAGATAGTATTAGTTAATGTAATATAGTAAAACCGATAATATAATATGCCAATAAAAACACAACTAATCATTGATCATAAAAGGTATAATCTAATGGAATGTTTTTTTAACTTCTCTAAGCCTAGAAATGATACTGATAGAGAGAGAGTCAAATCAAAAGAGAATAGCATTATTGTTTTGATTGATTTTGATAAACAAAAAGAACTTGTTGATTGGGCAGAAAGTGATACAGCTACTCGTAATGGTAGAATCATTTTTTTTAACGAAGATGAAACAGGTATAAAATTTTCTCTGAGTTTTCAAAAAGGATATTGTATTGATCTGTCTATTGAGCATAGTAATTTTTCAGAAACAAAGATGCGCGCTAAACTCAAAATTAGGGCAGATAAAATGAGTATTACAACAGATGGCTATATAAGTGATTTTCCTTCTCCTTGTCTAAATTAGGAACGATGTCTGAAATTTGAAAAGTTAGAACAGGAGAATCACAAACTAAAATCATTATCCGATCGATTATTGAAGATTGAAAAAATGCTTAACTCAAAAGAATAGGCAGTAATCCGCTTAGAAATTAAACGCAAGGCAATAACTCACATGTAGCCCAAGTAGTAACCATTCGTCTTAGAGAAAACGGTATCCTACATAAAGAAAATAGTATGTGCTATTTTTGATCCAATTACAATGTCAGGTCATGTTAGAAATAAAAAAACTTCTTAAAATAACAATACTATCAAGTTTAGTGTTTTTTACGATGTCTTTTTTTAGTGTTCTGGATTATATTTGTAATAACAATAACCTTGGATTAGAAATAGGTTTTCCTTGTATCTATTATTATCGGTTTTTTGTAGATGATAATGATATTCGATTTGGTTGGAATCTTAAAAGTTTGATGATTGATATAGGTGTAATATGGGGCTGCACCCTGTTAATATATGTAGGGTGTAAAAAAGTGAATAAGTATACATGCAACAAGAAATAATATAAGTATCCATTTATTGATTAGGTAAGCAAGGTTAAAAGAGTATATCCATACAAGATGATTTTGATGTTGTTAGTATATTAAAGCTTGATATACAGGATTTCTTTTAGCGTGATGTGATCTAACATAGTGTAACAAAGTTTGATAGTGTAAGACCAATAACTATTAATTTCATCATCAATCAAAATCATACTAACATGAAAAGATACATCACTTTACCAAAAATTATAGTGACTGTTTTTGTAATAACTATCATACTATCTTGTTCAGAAAAGCCAAAAACAATACCAGAAAGCAATCTATTCAACACAGAAATTGACACCTATCTTTCTGATTTGATAAAAGCAGATCAAATCCCAGGAATGGCGGTAGCAGTAATTCAAAAAGGAAAGGTCATTCATAAAAAAAATTATGGACTAGGAAATATAGAACATAATGTACCAGTAAGTGATAGTACATTATTTAGGGTATATTCGGTTTCTAAGTTAATCACATCGGTTGCCGTATTTCAACTTATAGAAAAAGGGAAACTTTCATTAGAGGATTCGATTTCAAAATATATCGATGACCTTCCTCAATCTTGGCAAGACATAACGATAGCCCATCTTTTGACTCACTCTTCTGGGCTACCCGAATATAAAGAAGAAACTCAAGGTATGTCTGATAAAGAATTATTGTTAAAAATATTTGATGATACGCTACAATTTGAGAAAGGAAATCGATTTAAATATAATCAAACCAACTTTTGGTTCCTTAAGCGTATAATAGAAAAAGTAACACAACAGAAATTTCATGATTACTGCATAGAAAATCAATTTTCTGAAGTAAAAAAGCAAGCCATATATGCTTCAAACTCTCTACTTGCAATTCCTAATAGAACCCCTAAATATAAGTTTGATAAAAAAAATAATGCTTACGAAATCACCACTCATAAAGCAGGAGAACGATCTCATGCAGGTAATGGATTGAATGTAACTTTGAATGCATTGATAAAATGGAATGCTCAATTGGATCAAAATATTCTTATTACAGAAAAAACAAAAACACAAATGATGACAGCTTATGAATATCAAGGTAAAAACACTCCATTTGGATATAGTTGGGGGATTTATGGGCCAGAAGATAAGCAGTACTATGGATTTGCAGGTGGCGGAGTAGGTGCTTTTATGAAATTTATTGATAAAGATATTACCATAATCATTTTGTCAAATGGATTCAAAAATAGACCAATTATTAGTAATGCGATAACTTATATTTCTGGAGTAGTAGATAGTAGTCTAGTCAGAAAAGATAGAATGTTAAATGAAGAAGTTCGACTTGCATTTTTATTGAATACTTATGATGAAGCATTAAAAACATACCAGCAAAAGAAACGTAAAAACCCTGAAATAAATTTTGAAAGAGCTCTTAATGAAATGGGGTATTACTTTTTGTCAATTAATAAAACTAATAATGCAATAGCACTATTTGAGATGAATACAAAAGAAAATCCAAAATCTGCAAATGCATATGATAGCTTAGGAGAAGCATATTTTTTGGCAGGTAATAATACATTAGCACTTACAAGCTATAAAAAATCAGTAAAACTTAATCCAAAAAATGAAAATGCACAGAAGTGGATTGAAGTAATTGAAAAAAACAGATAGCCATACTGCTTTGTATACATAAAGAATACTTGTGGTATATTGCATAAAACAATAGGTGTCGATTTTTTACAATCTTATACAATATCAAACACTCATATTTGTAGTATAAAAACATACAGATGAAAAAAGTAATTATTGCTCAATTGAGTGTGCAAGAAAACAAAGTCAATATTTTTTTAGACCATGCCAAAATAATGGTGGCAAAAAGTAATGAAGAAGCAGGATGTTTAACCTATAAATTGTTGAATGATTTTGATAAAGAGAATGACTTCTTTATATATGAAGAATATAAAAATGAAAAAGCAATTGCAGATCATAATGCATCAGGACATTTTAAAGAATTCTTAAATAGTGTCATGCCACTCTTGACAAAAAAACCGACTATTGAAACCTTTTAATGATCACAAAAAGAACATATAGACCCACTTCATATTTATCAAAATATATAGATCGGTTTTATATCGTAGAACATTCCAATAATAACAATTCTGGGCTACCTCCTATTTTACCAGGAACAGGCTTAGAATTGTTGTTTCATATAAATGAGACTGTATCAGTTGATTCGCAACCATTAGAAAAAGGACATATAGTATGCCCAAGAACCATCTCTTATTTTGATCACATCGATAACGCAGCATTTATAGCTGTGAGGTTCAAAAGCGGGGCATTTAGACATTTTACCTCCATCCCTTTTTCAGAATTAAACAACACATATATATCTGTACAAGATATATGGGGTAATAGAGGAAAGGAGTTGCTCTGTAAACTAGAACACATTCTAGCAATACCCAGTAAAATAAAAGAAATAGAAAAATTCTTATTACACGCATTCAATACGTATCATCAAACAAAAAATGATAAATGGGATACTGTAATACATGATCTGTATTACCATTTTAATGAGATGACTATCAAAGAAGCATCAGATAAAACAAAGATAGGACTTCGGCAATTTGAGAGAACCTTTAAAGATCAGTTTGGTATTACCCCAAAAATATTTCAAAAAATAACACGATTTCAAGACACTACAAAAAAAATACTACTCAATAAAAACACAAGTTATTTGCATGAAGCATTAGAAAATGGGTACTACGACCAAAGTCATTTTATAAAAGAATTCAAATATTTTTCAAATAAGACACCCGCAAAATATTTTTCTGAAAATGAGCTTGATAACCATTTTTATTATAAGTCAATTAAATAAAAAAGAAGAGGATGTCAAATGAGTAAAAAGGAACATGTTTTTTGGGGAAGAGTAGAAGAAGATTGGGCAGGGTTTTCGGCAGGAATAACCTTTGTTTCAAATTATTTTGATAAAGAAGTTATCCTATTTCTGGGAGAAGAATATGATGAAGAAGGAGAAGAGATAGAAACCACTCCTACAGATAAAGAGCTTACAGCATATCAAAAAACGTATATGCGGTTTCTTGATCATATAGAAGATATCATAAAAAAGATAAAAAAAGAAACATTCTATAGGTACAAAAAATTGTATGCACATTATTATGAAAATGAAAGCAAATCAGGAGAAAAACCACTGCAAATAGATTCTGTAGAGAAACATTTCAAATACATAACAACCATTAATTATATCAGAATTTTAGAAAACGACGAAATTAAAATTTTGATTCACTATAAGTTAGATAGTGAACATGGACTTGAATTGAGAGTAAAAAATAATCAAATTGTAGCTATAGGAGGAATAGCAGAAACATGAGGCTAGTAAATACAGGAAAAAATCATAGCTTTACCTGTCAGATTAGGGAATTAAATAAACGAATACAATGAAGTGAAAAGAACATTTTTATAACGAATTGAAAAAAGTTTTAAATCACTTCAATAACAACAATCAATAGTATGGGGATTTTTTCAAATCTATTCAATAAAAACAAAAACGATCAAGATAAAGAATCAGAAGAAGAGCTACCAATATTTTATGCTCAGAAAGATTCAAAAATGCAACAAGCAATAGATAAAGCGCGATCAACTTTTAAATATTTTTGGAGAGAATTATCATGGGAACATAGAAGAATCATTCCAGCCCATGGTTTTGCCTGTGTAAAAGTAACTTTTACACAACAATTTGAGGGAGATGACACCCCTGTAACAGAGCATATGTGGATTAATGAGATTAGCTTTGATGGTGCAACCATATATGGTATTTTGGTTAATCAACCCAATGCACTTACCAATATAAAACAAGGAGATGCAGTAACGATTTCTATGGAAGAAATCACAGATTGGATGATCTCTATAGCAGGAAAAACCTACGGAGGGTTTACCATTCAAGCTATGAGATCAGATATGAGTGAACAAGAAAGAAAAGCCCACGATGAAGCTTGGGGATTAGATTTTGGAGATTATGAAGATATTCTTACTGTATTTGAAGAAAAAGAAAACCCTCAAAACTTGATAGAACACCCAATGTCTATCAATATGAAAGAAAAGCTAGAAGAATTTTTACAAGAAAATCCAGACGAAATTCACAAAAAATATGATAATGGATATACCATGCTTATCAATGAAACCATCGCAGGTAATAAAAGTTCTGTAGAAATATTAATCAAAGCAGGGGCAGACGTCAATGTAAAAACTGATGATGAAAAAACAGCACTTGATTATGCGAAATTGTTAAATTGGGAACATCTAATTCCAATATTAGAAAAATAGAGCAACCAGATAAAACCTGCCAATAAGTATTGACAGGTTTTAATTTAACTAGTTTAAGAGAGAAAAGATAAGATATATTACAAAGTAGTACCTCCATCTACAATTATTTTTTCATTTCGTAAAACCAGAGATTTATCAGAGATGAGAAACTCAACTATCGGAGCAATATCATTAGGTTGAACAATTCTTCCGATAGGAGAAGTACTAGAAAAATGATCCAGTAAATTAGTAATCGCTTCATCACTCATACCAGATTTTTTCTGAATAGGACTCTCTGTAACCCCAGGGCTTACTACATTGGTTCGAATACCTTTTGGTGCTAATTCAATGTTCAAGACTTTAGCAATACTCTCTAAAGCAGCTTTGCTTGCAGTGTACACCGCTGTATCAGCAAAAGTTTTAAAAACAACAATAGAAGTATTAAGTACAATACTAGATGGATTAGTAAGAATTGGAATAAATTTTTGAATCGTAAAAAAAGCCCCTTTAAAGTTGATACTCATAGTCTCATCAAACAAGGACTCAGAAGTATCTTCAAAACTAGAAGCCTTGAATATCCCCGCGTTGATAAACAAACCATCAATTTTGCCAAACGTATTTTTAAGTTGCGCTACCAAGGTATCGATCTCAGACAGATTACTAGTATCTGATAGATAACCAATAACATTTTTTCCTAATTTCAATAAAGCATTATCCAAGTTGCGTTGTGTTCTTCCTGTTAGCACAACTTTATACCCTAAATCAATAAGATATTTAGCACAGGCAAAACCTATACCAGTCGTTCCTCCTGTAATTACTACAGTCTTAGTATTCATATGTTCTTTTTCTTCAAAAGTAATTTTATACTAACTTTGAAACAAGAACTTACCTCTAGGTAAGTAACAAACCAGTGAGTTGGAAAAATGATAGTATCTATGAAAACAGAAGAAAAAATAATTAAAAAAAAATATCAACAAGCCAAAGAATGCCCCATTACACTATTTATGGAGCAAATAGGAGGGAAATGGAAACCAGTAATAATTTGGCTTTTGTTATTAAATGATGTTATGAGGTTCAATGAACTCGATAAAGCCATCGAGGGGATAAGTCAAAAAATGCTATCACAACAATTAAAAGACTTAGAGAAAATAGAGATAGTAAAAAGAAAAGCCTATCCCGTTATTCCCCCTAAAGTAGAATACAGATTAACAGATAAAGGAAAATCACTCAAAGAAAATCTAACCAAAATCATGGAATGGAGTAAAGATCATCTGTAGTAGAATGGTATTAGAATTAACCCTTACGACCAAGGGTTTTATAAGTATTGATCTTCCCTTTAGTATAGACTGCCGAAATAATTAATAACTAGCAATACAATCAAACGAATGAATCTGAATAATTTATCAGAAATAATGCCACCAGATTTGACCGCCGAAATTCTTGGGCTTATTACAGAAGAAAAATATAAAAAAAACCATATTCTGCATAAAGAAGGTACTACATGTAATTATATTTATATAGTAAAGACAGGAATTGCCAGAACCTTTTATCATAAAGAAGAAAAAGATATCTCGGTACATTTTGCATTAGAAGGAGATGTGACCACAGCAATAGATAGCTTGATCAGTAGAGAAAAAAGTAGATACGGGATAGAGTTACTAGAAGATTGTGAATTAAAAGTTATTTCTTATAGAGAGCTTCAAACCTTACTATCAAAATATCCGCAATATGAAGAATATATCAGAGCAATAATCTTACACTCCTATGTTCAATTAGCAAATAGAGTAGAAGAATTCTTATTCTTCAATGCAAAAGAAAGATACGATAACCTGATCAAAGAAAAACCGAAGCTATTACAACGTGTCAATTTGGGGCATATATCTTCTTACTTAGGGATTACTCAAGAAACTTTGAGTAGGATAAGAAAATCTGTTTAAGGTTTCTTTTTTTGATATATGTCAAAAGAGATTAATCCTTTAAAAATTACCTTTACCTTAGAAAACAATATACCATATGATATCAATAATAGGAGGAGGAATAGGAGGGCTTACATTAGCATTAGCATTAGCATTTGAGAAACTAGGAGTAGAATATAATTTATACGAGCGAGCAGAAACACTTACAGAAGTTGGAGCAGGGATCTGGATTCCTCCCAATGCATTACAAGTATTACAATGGATTGATCAGGATTTGTTTGATCAAATTAAAGAAGGAGGAAATGTTATAGACAGAATCGTATTGGGTGACTCTAAGCTTAAACCTATTTCAGATACAGATCAGGGGTTTATCAAAAATATATTTGGTTTTTCTACAATAGCAATACATAGAGGAAAACTTCAATCCATACTTTATGAGTTTGCAAACAAAGAGAAAATAAAACTAGGTAAATCCTCTAAGTACATGACAAAAAATGGTTTATGTTTATATTTGTTTGATTTAAAGCATTTAACAATGTGTTAGCTATATAGTCTAACCCATATTTAAATATTGTTTTAGCTTTTCTCCCATGTTTTTTGATGATGA
>NZ_PGUB01000017.1:0-57365 GCF_002924285.1 Aquimarina sp. I32.4
TGAGTCTTTATATCCATTAAATATGTTTCTAATAAAAATACTAAATTTTAACAAAAAGGGAAATTTGTCGTAAACCCCCTTTTTTTGAATTCCTTACTTTTTTAATTAAAATTTTAATTAGTTTAAAACTTCCAATCTCAAAGTTTCATTAGTTAAATTACCTAATGACTATAATTCCTTTACGATATCTTTCTTATACTTCTTCAATAATGCTCTTGTCATTCCAAGGTTTGCTTTATTTGAATCTACAGCAAGGTATATAAAATATTCTGCTTTCTCAGATACATCGATAAGATGAATTTGATCTGTTAGCGTAATCATAATATCTTGGATAGTAGATTTCATCCCCAAAGCTTGTATCGCTTTCATTTTAGCTTTTACTACTTCAAGATTAAAAGTAGATGCTATCTCTGGATCAAAATCTGCTTTATCAGAATGAGATGCATAAGAAACACCTGTGGCAACCTCAGTTACAGATACAGCGATATATCCAGGTACATTTGATTTGATATCATCAACAAATTGATCTAAAAAATTTGACATAATGGTAGTTTTATTATTATATTATTTTTTATTTAAATTGAACTAATTTTTTTGAGAAATAGACCTATTCTTGAATGGTCTTTAGAGAATATCACTGCAATATGATCCGTTTTTAGTCGATTGGCAATCAAGAATCCATCAGAGGCTTTTGCCAGCAGTTGATCTAGCTTACCATTCTCCACATCTATAGACAAATTATTGCACATAGAAAAAGTCATTTCCATCATTGCTGCAATATTTTCTTGATACTCTACATGAGTTGCATCTATTACATTTCCTTTAAGATCTAAAATGAGAGCAGCATCAGCTCCGGTAATTTGAATTACTTCTGTTGAACTTACAAGATGGTCTTTACTCACTGTTTCTTTACTTTATATTAACATTAAATTAACGTTGATTTTGTGAGTTTGTGATTGCATCGACAAAATTACACTTTTTATCGATATAATTCATACAATAAGCCTATTCATTCCTCTTCTAAATAGAAATATTATGCTCATTTTAATTATTTTGTTAATAATTTAATAACACCATCCCCATATCTGAATAGATTAGCACAAGTAGAATCACTAATTAACACAAAATATATGATTATTATATTTCACACAAACACTGCTTTAATTCTCTAAAAACCAGAAAATAGCATTGAACTGATTTAAACTTTTTTTTGAATTGTAAAAACGGGCTGCCGATATTTGCGTTACGACACGTAAATTATTTAAAAGCAGCCCATTATGTACAGCGTACTAGACAAATATACAATAGAAATGGAAATAATTCCACACATACCATTAGCCAAGCGAGGGTTTCCTCCAACAGTTCCCTTAGTTGAGATTGTAAATGCTATACTTTACAAGTTAAAAACAGGAGTTCAATGGCATCAATTACCAACTCAAATTTTCTTTGAAGGAAAATCATTGAGTTGGGAGTCTGTTTACTATCATTACAGAAAATGGTGTGTTAGTGGAGTTTGGAAATCTTGTTGGGTAGGTTTTCTAACTAAGCATAAATCTAACTTTGATCTCTCTAGTGTAGATTTAGATGGTAGTCATACTCCAGCTATTAGAGGTGGAGAACAAGTGGAATATCAAGGAAGAAAAAAACGTAAAACTACCAATGCCCTTTATTTAAGTGATAGACAGGGATTGCCTCTTGCCCTGTCAGAACCTTTAGCAGGTAATCATAATGATCTCTATGATATTGAGACTCAATTCGAGGTAGTAACATCAACATTGGAAGACGCTAATATTTCTATAGAGGGGTTATTTCTCAATGCAGATGCAGGCTTTGACGCCAAGGACTTTAGAAACTCATGTGATAAAAAGGATATTAATGCAAATGTATGTTTCAATAAACGTAATGGAGACCTAGACAGAGGTGAATATTTCGACCAAGAACTTTACAATGAAAGATATGCTATAGAGAGAACCAATGCTTGGATGGATAGCTATAGGTCACTGCTCAATAGGTATGATACTATCGTAACTAGTTGGATAGGTTTTAATTACCTGTCATTCATTGTCATAGCGATTAAAAAATTTAAAAAAAAGAACTAGAAAAAGTTTAAATCACTTCATTTATAAGATAAAAAGATTTATCATTTAATGCGTTTAAAAGTAAATTATTCATTTACTCTTCACTTTCTGAATACACCTAAGATCGCTATTCCCTTTAGAGTTAAATTATTATAAATAACATTAAAAATTAATATTTGTTAAAGCAATTTAATTGAATTTCATAGTACAAAAAACCATTATACAACATAAACCACATGTTAACAATGGTTTACATTATACAAAAACATAGTTTTTCACGGTTTTTCCTCAGTAAAATTATGTGAAACTATGTGAAATATATGTTAAAACGCATTTTTTATTGCTAATAATGAGACACTTGACTTATTGACATTAAATAATTCGCAATAATTTGAACAAAAAGCAATATTATTTGTATTCATTATGTTATTTTTTTAAATTGTTATGACCTAAATAAAGAAAACTATGAGAAAAATACTACTTTTATTATGTTTAGTGATTTCATCTTCACTTTTTGCCCAATTACCCAGAAATTTATTGACACCTACTTCTAGAATTCATATGTATGACGAGTACAATGGTAGTGTTTATATGAAAAGCAGGTACAAAGAATCAAGTGTTATTGATGAAAAATCGGGAACTTTTGATGCCAAACTCAAATACAATATTTTTTCTGATGCTTTAGAATACAATTCAAAATCAGATTTATTTGAGGTCGTTAAATCACCTACAGTTCATGCACGAATAGATGGTGACTATTTTTACTATTGTGACTTCAAAAACCAGAGAAACAGCGACCGGAAAGGATACTATGTATTGGTTGAATTATCAGACAGATATCGTATTTATAAGCGTTTTACACTAAAAATTAAAGATCCACCAGTAAAAACAGGGGTAATAGACGGAATCACTGAGCCTGGATCTATTAGAATGATTACCACCTACTATTTAGAAGAATCTGGTATTATCATGGAATTACCTATGAATAAAAAAGAGATGCTAGCTACATTTAGTGATAAGCAAGATGAGCTAAAAGCATATCTAAAAAAGGAAAGCATTCGCCTAAAAAAGGAAGAAGACCTTATTAGATTAGTAGCAAGATATAATGCATTAAAAAGCACCGATGCTACCCCGTCACAAAGTCTTTTAAGTAATAGGGGTCGAAATAACTAACATCCTCAAAGTCTTGTCCCAAAAATTTAGGATAACTTAACATTGCCATCTCATTTGCAGATGGCAATTTGTTTTGTATAAAAACAGCATTGACATCTTTACAAATTTTTGAAAATTTATCTACTCCGTTACCTATAAAATATACTTTTTTATCTCTTAAATATGTTTGAAAAGAAGTCTCAGTAAGAATCTCAGCTTTTGTTTCTCGAATCTCATCATACCCCTCACTCTTAAAAACCGCTGAATACACCTCCATCCTACGGGCATCTATCATAGGAACTATATAACACTCCTTTTCTTTTATCTGCATAGCTAATGACCCTAAGGTTGGTATCGAAATCAAAGGAATATCCAACGCATAGCAGAGTCCTTTTGCTGCAGAAACACCTATTCTTAATCCTGTATAAGAACCAGGGCCTTTACTAACAGAAATAGCAGAAAGGTCTCTTATATCAATCCCAGCGTCTTTGATTACCTCATTTATAAAGTTATGTAATCGTTCTGCATGAGAATATGAACTATTATAATCTTCTTTGAGTTGAATTATTTTATCACCCTTGGCTAATGCCACAGAGCAATTTGTAGTTGAAGTTTCTATACAAAGAATATAAGCCATCTATCAAATATTTTGAGCAAAGATAACTTAATTAAAAACTATTTTTTTAAACTAATTCTGTCTTAATATAAAAAAAAGAATATATAACGCTAGATGTAATTCTACTGTTTTTTGGGATCAGAGATCGTTACTTTATCACCTGATTTTAATATTTTGGTAACTATATTATAAGGCCCTGTAATAACAGTTTCTCCTACTTTTAAACCGCTTACTACCTCAATATTACCATCATCCTGAATTCCTGTTTTTATCACTCTCAACTTTGCCGTCTCTCCATTTTTTATAAATACACATTCAAATTTTTTATCAGAATTTGAAGTTATTTTTTTCTCAACAGTAGTTTCCTTTATAGTTGTTGTGTCATTTTTTATTACTATCGAACTTATCGGAACCCCAATGATATTTTCTCTTTTTTCTGTGATAACATCAACCGTAGCTGTCATTCCAGGTCGAAACGGAGAATAACTATCGGGTTTACCCTCAATAAGATCGGCATATGATTCTTCAAGAATTCGAACTTTTACTTTAAAATTAGTCACTTGATCGGCACTCATAGTACTTTCTGCAGAATTTGCAATTTCTGTAACAATTCCTTTGAATTTCTTTTTAAGATATGCGTCTACTTCAACAACCGTAGCATCATTAATTTCTACTTTAACAATATCATTTTCATTCACATCCACCTCTACCTCCATATTGTTAAGGTTTGCCACTCTTACAATTTCTGTTCCTGCCATTTGTTGTGTTCCTACTACTCGCTCTCCCAGCTCTACAGATAGCTTTGATATTGTACCTGTCATAGGGGCATAGATAGAGGTTCTACTCAAATTATCTTTGGCTTCATTTACAGTTGCCTGTGCACTTCTCACATTATAATACGCTGATTGTTTGGCCGCTTTTGCTCCCTCATATGAAGATATAGATTTATCCCATTCTGCCTTAGATATCACCCCTTTTTCAAACAGGCCTTTATTACGCTCATAATTTAATTCTGACTCTTTTAAACTTGCTTCTGCTTGTCGTAACCCTGCTCTTATATTCTCTAGAGTTGCTTGTGATCGATTGAGTCCCGACTGAATAATATCTGGGTTAATACGTACCAACAAGTCTCCTTTTTGTACTTGTTGTCCTTCTTTGATAGGTAAATCTATAATCTCTCCTGATACTTCTGACGAAAGCTTTACTTCTACTTCTGGTTGTATTTTTCCTGTAGCAGAAACAGTTTCTATAATATCTATTTTCTCAATTTTTGCAACAGTAACCTCTCTAAAATTTCCACTTTTACCGAACCACCCTGATTTTTTTCCATACACCAGAAGGATCATTAACAGGACTACTGCACTTAAAATAAAAAGTAATTTCTTTGTACTCATAATCTAATTCAATGTTGGTTCTATTGTATTCATATAACTACCTGTCCTTACTCAAGGATCAGAAAACTATACTTTATAATTTTATATCAGCGATCTTTATTCCAAAATAAAGTTCTAATACTTTTAGTTTAAAAATATAATCAAATTTATTACGTACTTCTTGACTTTGTGCATTTTCTAATCTAAATTTTGATTGACTAAAATCAAATGCATTGGTCAATCCTACATCATAACGATCCTTTGCGTACTCATATGCTCTTTCTTGTGCTTTTACAGACACCTGAGCTGCTTCATATGCTTCTGCAGCCCCTTTTGCATCTAAATAGGCTTGATATACGTTACTATCCAGATCTAATTCTGCTTGCTCTAATTGAAACTCGGTACGTTTTACATTTACTTTACTTCGCTTAACAGAATTTCTCACAGTAAACCCATTAAAAACAGGTACTGAGAGTGAAAACCCATAAGAAATACCATCATTGGTATATAATTGATCTATAAAGGGTGCTGCATTTTGTTCTGCAAGAAGAAAATTTGGTGTTTGGCTAATTACATTTTGCCCAGTTCCTTCTACTACTCCTATATTTTGTGTCAATACAGGGTTGTTTGCATCTAAAACTCTAGCAAAAGACTTTGCTCCTGATTCTCTGGTATTATAATTAAAAGAACCATTTAATGTTGGGTAATATGCCCCTCTTGATATTTCAAGATTTTTTTCTGCAATTAGCATATTCTGCTCCGCAATCTGTACTTCATATCTAGACTCTCTAGCTTTTGCGATTACTTGATCTATCGGTTTATTTAATATTTCTGATGCAGGAACCAAATATTCTTGTTCAGCAATATCAAAATCTGCATAATTTTTGATCAGTAATCGTTGTGCTAGCCCTATTAATGCTATTTGTACTGCATTCTCTGCTTGTACGATTCTTGTTAACTCATCTGCAGAGGTAGCTTCAATCTCTAATAAGTCTCCTTGTGGCAATACCCCTGCATCTACTAAATCTTTGGTACGTTGTAATTGCTCTAATGTAATCTCATGTTGTTTCTCTATTACTTTTAGTGATTCTTTATTCAATAGCACTTGCAAATAACTATTTGCTATAAATAATACTATATCATCTTTGGTTTTACCAAGGTTATATTGGCTTAGTAATTTATTTAGTTTTGCTCTTTGAAAAGTTTTTATATTTCTTAGACCACTAAATAATGTTACTCCCATAGACACTCCATAATTTGAACTTCTAAATGTCTGTGTCTTATTTTCATTTGTAATAGGGTCTGTAGACAAACCTGAACTCCAAAAATTGGATGCATTCGCATTTAATGAGGGTAAAAAATTACCCATTGCATCTAACTGATCGATCTTTGAAGCCTCTACATCTAGTGCAGATTGCTTTATAGAAATATTATTCTCTAATGCATATTCTACACACTCTCTTAGTGTCCATTTCTTTTCTTGTGCTTGCATACCCGTAATCCCAAAAAATGCGATACACAAAATTAAAATCTTACTTTTCATAAGTTTAGAATTTAAAGCTTCTTTATATAATGACAACCTGCTTAAATCTCTTACTATTAATTTCATACTATAATATTGGTATATGATTGACTGATGTTGTTACAGATTATTAAAAATTTATTTTAGTCTTGATTTTCTTTACTTTCCTTTTTGATAGGCTCTGTTTTATTCCAGATTTTAATATTTTCTTTTTCAGTTATTCCTGATAAAATTTCAACATTAATTCCATCAGAAAGTCCTATTTCTATATCTCTTCTTTCAAACTCTTGATCTCCTGTTTCTATCTCTACATAAGGGTCTTCTGTTTCTTTATCAAATTGTAATAGAGCTTCTTTTATAGCTAAAATATCTTGTTTTGTATCTAATACTATTGAGGCGTTTGCACTATATCCTGCTCTAATAAAATATGACTTATCTAGAAATACTTCTCCTTCAATTTTAAATTGAACGGCTCCTTGTTCTTCACTTCCCTTAGGTGCAATAAATTTTAGTTTTGCATCAAATTCTTTATCTCTTATTGCTCCTAGGCTAACATTGAGTGGCATATCTATTTTTAATTTATTTACTTCTGCCTCATCTACTTTCCCTTCAAAAATCATTTTATTTAAATCTGCAATAGTAGCAATTGTTGTCCCGTCATTAAAATTATTACTCTCGATTACCTGATCTCCTTCTTTTACTGGTATCTCTAGGATAGTTCCTGATACAGTTGCTCGAATATTGGTATTAGCCATAGAAGAGCCTCCTGCCGACCCTACTCGTATAATTTGAAGATCACTTCTTGAATTAGATAAATCCTGCTTTGCCTGATTATATTGTAAATTTATATTATTAAAATCCTGACTTGAAATAACACCTTTATCAAAAAGTGCTTTATTTCTATCATATTCCACTTTGGCATTATCCAAAACGATTTTCGAGTTTTTGACACGGCCTCTGGCACTGTTTAATGATTGCTCATTGGGCACCACTTTTACTTTTGCTATTAGATCTCCCGTTTTTATGGAATCTCCTTCTTCGACATAAATTTTTTCTATAATTCCTGAAATCTGAGGCTTGATCTGCACTTCATCTTCTGGAACTACTTTTCCTGTTGCCACGGTTTTTTCTTCAATCGATGTTCTAAACGCTTTTTCGGTAGTAAATACAATTGGTGATTTACTATTAGAGTCGATTAAGTATTTTCCTGAAAAACCAAGCGCAACTACTAATAACACTACTAACAGGATTTTAAAAAACTTTTTCATCTGATTTCTGATTGATTTGATTATTCTAAATTATTATTTTATTCTTCTCTTAATGCTTCTATTGGCCTAATACTTACGGCTTTTTGTGCAGGAATAAGACCTATTAAAGTTCCTAATAACACGATCGCTAATAGTGCTCCTGTTGCAGCAAAGAAATCTACTGTTGGGTTCAAAATAGGTATATCATCATTATTGCCTATTGCTGTATTAATCCCCCAAAGTAATAAGGTTCCAAAAATAAAGCCCAACAATCCTGCTACAAAAGTAAGCATGATTGACTCCAACATGATCTGCCCTCTTACTTCTGCGGGAGTTGCCCCAAGTGCTCTACGTACTCCTATTTCTCTTGTACGTTCTTTTACAGTAATCAAAAGAACATTACCTATCGCTATTACACCTGCAATAAGAGTGGCAATACCTACAATATAGGTAATCAGTCTCATCCCCGATAAAAACCCATTTACTTTTGCCACCTCTTTACCCAAATTAAAACTCCCAAAAGCTTGTGTATCTTCTGCATGTACATTATGCATTCTTTTGAGCAATGTTTTTATAGTTTTTTCTGTATCTACAATATTTCTATCTGCTTTGGCAGTAATAACCATCCAGGATATATCTTTTCCTTGATTGAAAATTTTCTGAAATGTAGTGAATGGTAAAAAAATAGAGTCATTCCCTTCAAATCCAGTTTGAGTAGGCTTATACACTCCTATAACCTTAAAATAAATTCCATTGACCTTAACATACCCTCCTATTGGATCTTCATCTTTTTCATAAAATTGCTTATAGATATCTTCACCTATAACACAAACTTTACGCTCATACTTTATATCTTCTTCATTAATAAATCTTCCTCCGTCAAATATTTTTTTCTTTGACACTTTATCTATTGTTGGATAATCCCCAAATATTTTGAAAGCTCCAGATTTAGATCCTTTTACAAATTGACCAGGAGGAGTTCCCCATTGCCCTGTAACATTACGCGGAGTAATATACTCTATACCAGATACTTTTGATTTTAATTCCTCGACATCATCTAGTGTAAGTTGCATTCTACGTCCTCTTTTGAAACCTTCATTAGGTATACTAGTTTGTTGTCC
Organism: Aquimarina sp. I32.4; assembly: GCF_002924285.1. NCBI lineage: Bacteria > Pseudomonadati > Bacteroidota > Flavobacteriia > Flavobacteriales > Flavobacteriaceae > Aquimarina > Aquimarina sp. I32.4. Next base: position 9,110 of record NZ_PGUB01000017.1, read on the forward strand.
CCAAAGAAACATTGTATTGGTTGCAAAGTCATTAAACTGGCTTCTAAAGCTATTGTCTAGACCTTTTGCCATTCCTAAAAGAAATACAAACAAAAACACCCCCCAAGTCACTCCAATAACTGTAATTATTGTTCTGATCTTATTTTTGCGAATCGCGCCATAAATCTCTTGCCAAGTATCTCTCTCAAATATAAATTTCATCATGTTATATCTATGGGTTCATAATTAATAGACAACATCACTTATGCAATATTTACCTACCTACTAGTTTGTTTATTTCTGATATCTATTACTCATCTCTCAAAGCAATTATTGGTTTTATTCGTGCTGCTCTTCTTGCTGGGATATATCCCGCCAAAAGTCCAAAAAAGATCAGCACCATTGTTGCAACCATGATCACCCCTGTATCTACTTTAGGATTAAGAATAAAAAACTTCTCAAGATTATTTCCTATCAATTTTAACACCAAAATTCCTAAGATTAACCCTAGATACCCAGCTATTGATGTTATTAGGACAGATTCTTGTAATACCATTGCTATAATTGATCTTGGTGATGCTCCTAATGCTTTTCTGATTCCTAATTCCTTGGTACGCTCTTTTACGCTAAAAGTCATAATATTACCAATCCCAATTACTCCTGAAATGAGGGTACCTATACCAATAACAAATATGATCATATAAATACCCCCTAGAATTACCATAGTGTCTTTGATATCTTCTGCAAAACTTTCTACTCTAACTCCACTTTGATCTTCGGGTGCTACCTTTAATCTTTCTTTTAAATCTTCTTCTATTTTTTTTGAAAATGCAATGGCTTGTTCTGTGCTCATTGCCATATTATAAGAAAGATTTATCTGATTTACATGGTCATTATTACCATAAAGTAATTGTACTGTTTTATAGGATATATAAATCAAACGTTCTTCATTATCACCTCCACTATCTTGAAAAACACCTATTATTTTATACGGTATTCCATCTATGTCTAGCATTTTTCCCAGAGCGCTTTCTTTTTTGAAGAGATCTTTTTCTACAAGTCTTCCTATAACAATATTCTTGGTACGATCATTAATATCTGCCTGATTGAGATACCTACCTTTCATCATTATTGTTTTCTCAAGATATTGATGATCTGGACTTACAGCCCTTATATTATACGTTCCTGATTCTTTTTTGTATTTTGCCGTACCTCCCCTATATACTCTAGGAGTAATAAATTCTACTTGACCTGGATAATTGTTTTTCACAAATTCTAGATCTTCGTTTTTAAACTGAATTTTTCTATTTTCTTGAAAACCTTTATATGCCTTAGAAGTATTACCACTACGGATGAATATACCATTTTGGGCATCATCAACAAAGCTGCTTAAAAAACTATTAAGAAGACCATTACCCAATCCCAATAATATGGTAAAAATCAAAATCCCTAATGCTACTGTAAATCCTGAAAGAAATGTACGTAACTTATTCTTTCCTATTGCTTCAAATATTTCGCTCCATCTATCTCTATCGAACATATTGAGAAGCTCTTATTTGTTCTACCTTTTTATCTTCTACAATAACACCATCTTTGAGATGTACAATTCTTTTGCACATATCTGCGATATCAGGTTCATGAGTAACTACCAGTATTGTTTTTCCTTCATCATTGATGGTTTGTATAATATCCATTACTTCATAAGATGTTTTACTATCCAATGCTCCTGTAGGTTCATCTGCCAATAACACTTTTGGATCTGCTGCTAGTGCTCTAGCTATAGCAACACGTTGTTTTTGCCCACCAGAGAGTTCACTTGGCAAATGCGTTGCCCATTCTGCTAACCCAACTTTACCCAAATACTCCAATGCTCTATCTATTCTTTCTTTGCGTTTTTTGCGTTGATAGTACAGCGGCAAAGCCACATTTTCTAAAGCTGTTTTGTAGTTAATTAAATTGAAAGATTGAAAAACAAACCCTAGAAACTGATTACGATATTGCGCTGCTTTGGTTTCGTTTAACCCTTCGATAGGAACGTTATCTAAAAAGTAGGTTCCGCTATCAGCTTCATCAAGCATCCCCAAAATATTCAGTAATGTAGATTTCCCTGAACCAGATGACCCCATAATTGCAACTAATTCCCCTTCTTTTACATTAAAATCTATCCCTTTTAGTACATGAAGAGAATTGCTCCCCATTTGGTAAGATTTATGTAAGTCTTTTATTTCAATCATAATACCGGATTAAGATTTGCAAGGCATAAAATCACACCTTAATAAAACTAAGACTCACTAACAAGATCACTTATTATATTTGGTTCATCTTCTAATTTTCCCTTGAAGATTTTTGACAGGTTAGTGTAGTCATGTTAGATAAGACTATCAAGGTTACATTTTTGTTACACAAAATTCTGTTAGAGAAATGTTAAAAAATTAAGAATCTTATAAAGGTTTATTTTTCGAATTGGTAGATTTCTTTTTATTTCGATAAATAAAATACCCTACAACCCCTATTAACACATAAGGGATAATCATTAAATACACAATACCATTATTAATACCTTTTGCAGCTTCTTGGCCTTCTTCGTTTTGTAGAACGGCTCTACACATCGCGCACTGTGCCTCTGCAGGAATAACACACATTAAAAACAAAACTATGACACAAAAAACTTTTACTTGCATATGTACTATTCTTTTTGTTTTTATATTACCTCTTCTACTACTTATTATCTTACAAAGACATTACTTTTTTTTAGACGTAGTAAGGGGATATCATAAAATATACCACCACACCAGTAATAGCTACATACAACCAAATAGGAAAGGTCACTTTTGCTATTTTTCGGTGTTTATCAAATCTTTTAGCTAGTGCTTTAACATAAGTAATTAACACAAAAGGGATCACTGCAATCGATAATATAATATGGGTTATCAATATAAAATAATAAACATATCGTATCATACCTTCTCCTCCAAATTTTGTAGAATCACTGGTCATATGGTACGCGATATACATAAGCAAGAACATTACAGAACACACTATTGCAGTTTTCATAAGTTTTTCATGTAATGCAATATTCTTATTTTTTACCGCCCATAAAGCGGCTATTAACACTAGTGCTGTTAAACCATTCATGCTTGCATAGATAGGAGGTAAAAAAGTAAGTGGTTCTACATCAAACCCCAGTCTTCTTAAATTGACACCAAACAATACTGCTACCACAAGAGGTATTACTATCGATAGTATTACAATCCACTTATTATATTTTTTCTCTACTGCTGAAAGGTTACTCATTCTCTTTTAATAATTTCTTTATATCTTCTAATAAGATTGTAATCTGTTCTTCTTCTCCATTTTCATCTTCTTCCTCATCAACTCCTATAGTTCCTCTATAATAAATCAAAGGGTTCCCAGAGGCATCATACCTAGACCTTATATATCCTTGCTGATCTATCAATGCAAAGTAGCCATTATGCTCAAATCCTCCTGGTACATCAGGATTTTCTGCTGCATAAATATTAAACCCAGTATTAGCCAGCTCATAAATATCTTCTCTATCACCTGTAAGAAAATGCCAATCAGGATCTGTTACCTTATAATTTTCAGCATATTTCTTGAGTCTTCGTGGAGTATCGATTTTTGGATTAATCGTAAACGAAGCTATCCCAAATTTATCATAGTCTTTTAACTTATTCTGAAGGTAGACTAAATTTTTATTCATCCTTGGGCATATTGTAGGACAACTGGTAAAGAAAAACTCAACCACAAATACTTTTCCTTTATAATCATGATTCGTTATCAAAGTACTATCCTGATCTAAAAAAGCAAACTCTGGTATTTTTTTTAATGCATCATTAATCTTTATATACCCTAATTTCTCATTAGCTATAGGATTACCAGCACTCATTCTATCATTTTTTACAATAGAAGAGCCTTTTACCCTATCTACAATTTTAGGAATGAAAATTATACCAAAAATCAATATGACAAATGATACACCAACGTATGAATACTTTTTCATTGTTTTCTTTATTAGTTTAAGGAAGTAGTGTTCTCAAAATTTATTCCCCTTTACGATTTGCCTTATATTTTTTTAATGCAAGGCGGTATTCTGCAAGAACCACTTTTACATCATCAACCATTACATTTGATAAATCGGCTACCGAACTGGCATCATATCCATACACTATTTTTTCACCTTCTTTAAGAGCACCATCTCTACCACGTAATCCTTTACTTTTATCTATTATATAGACATATTGTGTCGCTAGATTAGCATCTAATTCATGTGTGGTCTTAAGGCTTTTAAATAAGCTTTTTAAACTCTCAGGAGTTCCAAAAAGAAAATTCCAACCAGAAACATCTGCTATATTCCCTAATTCATCCAGCAACTTCTTTGCCTCTTCTTCACTACCATATGGTAAAACCATTACAAATTGAAAGTCTCTAAATCCATGGTTTTTTTTATAAATCTTCTGATTTAGATTAAACGCATTCCCTTGTTTATTATAAATATCTTTTCCTAAAAAACCTAAAACAGTAATTTTTTTATCAAAACTAACTTCTTTAGCGTGTAAGCTCTCAAAGTTTTTAAGGTCTCCTATTGATTCAGTAAGTATAGGGAGTTTTGCAAAATTATGTACCCCAGAAGCAAAAAACAAATAGGCTACCAACGGCAACATAAACAAGATTCCTAAGACAAGAATTTTTTTCATTTGACAAACAAACAATTTGAAATTATCTCTGAATTACACTCAACAAGAACTGGTTCAGAACAATGGTACAAAAATAAAAAAGACGGTTCAAAAAACCGCCCTTTTACAATGCTTTTAACTTATATCATATCAGCAATTAAAAGTCCCAGCTTTTATAACCAGCTCTAAAGATTTCATACACATAATCTCCTTCTGTCAATAGAATAAATATCAAATAACAGATTAGAAAAATTCCTGTCCAAACAACTGACCTTCTCAAGCCTTTTGTCTCTCCATCCATGTGCATAAATGACCAAGTAATATAATATGCTTTATAAATTGTAAGAATTATAAAAATCCAGTTCAATAGTTTCATACTAATAAAAGTAGTTTCTATCAAAAATGCAGGTTTTATAATACCTAAAATAACTTCTACTATTGTAACAACAGATAACAGTATAAATACTTTCCATATTTTTCCTGTATTCGATTCGTGATGCGCTATATCGTGTGCCATTTTATATCTACTATATTTTTATTAAACAAGGTAAAAGAATGTAAATACAAATACCCATACCAAATCTACAAAGTGCCAGTATAAACCAACCTTTTCTACCATCTCGTAATTCTTTCTTTTCTCATATGTTCCTAGAATTACATTTATAAAAATGATGATATTAATTATTACTCCTGAAAATACGTGAAAACCGTGAAAACCAGTAATAAAGAAAAAGAAGTTAGCAAATAGCGGATTCCCATATTCGTTATGCACCATATTGGCACCTTCTACGATCCCTATGACATCTCCATTCAACCTCTTTAAAGATTCTTCTCTTGTCAAAATAGTTTTTGCTCCTTTTTCTGTAAGTATTTGAGTTCTCAACAACAAATCTTTATTTTTAGAAAAACCAGCTTTTATTTCTTCTACGCTAAACGCAGGAAGTACTTTTTCCTTATCATACCAAACCCCATTTTTATTCTCATGTTGAACTCTTTCATTATGGGTATTTACTATGGCAATATCCTTTAGCGCGACTCTATGACCCTCTGCATCTACAAATTGCAATATTTGTCCACCTCTGGTCTCTACTGCTCCATATTCACCTTTTATAAAATTCTTCCACTCCCATGCTTGTGACCCTACAAAAATAAATCCTCCTATAATTGTTAAGAACATATAAAGAATTACTTTTTTCTGTTTCATCTGATGACCAGCATCTACTGCTAACACCATAGTTACAGATGAGAATATAAGAACAAAAGTCATCAATGCTACATAATACATTGGCGCATCTACTCCATGCAAAAACGGAAAGTGATTAAAAACTTCATCAGCTATTGGCCAAGAGTTTATAAACTTAAATCTTGAAAATCCATATGCGGCAAGAAAACCTGAAAATGTAAGTGCATCCGAAAGGATAAAAAACCACATCATCATCTTACCATAACTTACTTTGAGTGGCTCATTGCCTCCTCCCCAGATTTTATCTTCAGTACCTGTTTTAGTAACAGCTGTTTCCATATAAAGAATTTGGTGTTGTTAAATTTTCCACAAAAATAATCAATTTTATCATTTCATCTGCTCAATTTTATTTTTTAATTGTTGCAAATGCTATTCTTTAAAACAATCTCTTTTATAGAATTACATCGATATAAAAAGATCATTTTACAAAATACAAGAACAAAAAGAGATAAACCCACAGAAAATCAACAAAATGCCAATACATTGCACCTAGTTCTAATCCTAAAGTTTTACCTGTTTTATATTTTTGTTTAAAATGATTATAAATTACAATTAAAAGCACAATAATCCCACCTAGTATATGTGCCAAATGAGTCACTACAATCACAAACATAAATGTAGAAACAATATTAGAGGTAGGCCCTGTAAAATGATACCCTTGCTGTATGATATCTCCAAAACCTTCGAACTGCAAAAACACAAACACAATTCCTAAAGCTAGTGTAGACAACAATAAAAGAGAAGCCAACTTACGGTTATTATTTTCTATAGCTTTTTTTACATAATAAAATGTAATACTACTTGCTATAATCACTATAATACTATACACAAAAGCACTAGGAAACACAAGATCTGTCGCCCAATCTTTTCTACTTTTACTTACAACATAAGCACTGGTAAGTCCTGCAAAAACCATTGCCATACTAATCATAGCAAACCACATCATTGTCTTTTTTGCTCTATCTATCTTTTCTTTTGTTGTCCCTTGTGTTAAATCCATATTCTAATAAATTTATCTGCTACATAAATAACCTGCAACAATGTAATATACAAGACACTCATCAACATTAATTGTTTTGCTGTCTTTGCGTCTCTAATTTTATATAAACTAATAGCAAATCTTAATAAAACAAAGCCCAATAACAAAATAATCACTCCCGAAACTGGCGTGATATAAAGTTTCCCTGTGACTCCAAATACAGGTATTAACGATGTCACCACTGTCCACACTGTATAAATAATAACTTGCACTGCTGTTCCTTTATCTCTTTTCCCTGTAGGAAGCATAAAAAAGCCTCCTTTTTCATAATCATCATACAAGAACCATCCGATAGCCCAAAAATGAGGGAATTGCCAAAAAAACTGAACCATAAATAATGTCCCTGGCTCTATCCCAAAATCATTGGTTGCAGCTACCCACCCTAACATAAAAGGGATTGCTCCTGGAATTGCTCCTACAAAAACAGATAATGGAGTTTTTGTCTTTAACGGTGTATATAAACTAACATATAAAAATATAGAAATCGCTCCAAACATTGCTGTTTTAGGGTTTATTGAATAGAGTACTGATATTCCTGCAATAGTAAAAATAGTTGCAATAACAAATGCTGTATTTACCGTCATTCTACCAGATGGTATTGGTCTATTTCTAGTCCTATCCATTAATTTATCTAAATCTCGTTCTATAATCTGATTAAAAGCATTGGATGCTCCAACCATAAAATACCCTCCTATAGCTAGAAGAACAAGGGTACTCCAAGAAACAGTATCTACTCCTAGTAAATATCCCGCAACAGAAGAAAAAACAACACTTAACGCCAAGCGCATTTTTGTAATTTCCTTAAAATCCTGAACTACAGATATTTTTGAAGTATTTATTTGGGTCACGCTCAAGTTTTGCACGTTTTCTAAAATAGCATTTTTTAAAAGTGGTGCAAAGATATACCTTAAAAGCGTTTTAGACAACTTATAACTACTTATAATTCACCTTTTAACAACTACTCACACTCCAGACAACATATCCACACACTCAACTCACAGAACATTTTGATAATCAAATTAGTAGGAAAAGTAATTTTTTTATATAAAAAAACTACTGCTTCTTGGGATAATACTTTTACCCCTAGCCTCTATAGCACAAAAACAGAGTCAAACAATCACTATTGACTCAATATCCAAAAACATTTATATGCTTACTGGGCAAGGTGGTAATATTACCATCTTCAAAAACGAAAAAGGTTTATTTATCATAGACGATCAATTTGCAAGGTTATCCAACCAGATTCTTTCTAGTTTAAAAACGATAAGTGACCAACCTGTTACCACAGTAATTAACACTCATTTTCATGGCGACCACACTGGAGGCAATGAGAATATGGCTAATAATGGCGCTACAATTTTTGCTCAAAAAAATGTGAGGTCAAGAATGAAAAAGCAACAACAACAAAAAAGGTAACGTTACTCCTTCTTCATTACCAGTAATCACCTTTAATGAAGATTTTCAACTATATTTAAAAACGAAAATATTAATGCTTTCCACGTACACAATGCACATACAGATGGGGATGCTCTTATCTATTTTGTAAACGGAAATGTATTACACATGGGAGACACATTTTTTAATGGTCGTTATCCATATATAGACTTAAAATCTGGTGGTAGCATCAAAGGATACATAAAAGCCATAGAAAAAGCTTTACTCATTGTTAATGAAGATACCAAAATCATACCTAGACATGGGAAGTTGTCGAACAAAAAGGAGCTTAAAACATTCTTAGAAATGCTAAAAGAAATTACTAATTCAATTAAAAAAGAAATAGAACTCGGCAATACCGAAGAAGTAATTATGAAAAACGCTTCTCTCACTAGTAACTATGATGCAAAAGGATACGGTGATGGCTTTATCAATTCTACACAGATACTAAAAACCATTTACACTAGCTTAACCAAAAAAGAAGAATAACCAAAGCTTCATTACAAAAAGCAGTTTAGCACATACTTTATCTCTTCTAAAGCAAAAAACTTATGATCGTATTTAAATAAATCCAAAGAAGAACTGGTGTCACAAAAAAAACCTACTGATTTACACAGCAGGCTTTTCTAATTTTAATTTTGCACCTTAAAAACAATTGGCAACTGATACCTAACTGTTACTGCTCTATCTCTCTGCATACCTGGAGTCATTTTAGGAAATTTTGCAACCACTCTCTTAGCTTCTTTTACTAATGAAGGGTGTGGAGCTCTAGCCATAATATTTTGTATTGTTCCGTCTTTATACACCTCAAACTGAACATAAATACGCTGTAATCCTTTTAAACCTAAATCTTCACCTAAGTCTGTATTGAATTTTTTAGCAACCACCCTTTTAATCTTATCAGAAAAACAAGAGGCTCTTTCTGAGTTTGTTTTTAGCTTTTCACAACCTGGAAAAACTGGAACATACTCTACAGCTACAAATGGCAACACTTCTGGCTCATCAATACCATCTGGCTCTACATCTATAATAGAACTGGGATCTATTGGATCTGAACTTACAGGATCATTTACAAATTCTTTCCTTGCCTCGCTTATCTTCTTATGATCATCTATTACGGTAAACTTCTCTGGGTCTGCTACTGGCTTTGATCGCTTCTCAACAATCTCTGCTGACTTAGGAGCCTCATAAACCTTATAAACCCCACTCCAATCAGCAATAGGCTCATCAATAATAAGACTTTGTTCATTACTTACTACAACTGGCGTAGCAGTATACACCTCAAACATTACATAGGTAAATAATAGACTTGCTATAAGTCCGATCTGAAAGTTTACCAATGCACTTTTTCGTACATTAGCATCATGCTTGTTACTCATACTATTTAGTTTTAACGTTACAATTAAAATCTAAATCAACAAGCATACCAAAAAAAGAATCCCGTCTACATAAATGTAACGGGATTCTCATATATAAGAAATATTTTTTATCTAGTCCTGCACTTGGAAAACTATAGGTAAAGAATACAGTACTCCTACTGCTTTTCCTCTTTGCTTCCCTGGAGTCATCTTAGGCAATAACTTTACCACTCTCTGTGCTTCTTTTTGTAATCTTGGGTGTGGAGCTCTTGCCTTAACACCTACAATATTACCACTTCTATCAATCTTAAACTGTACATATATTCTATTTACACCAGAAAGACCAAGTTCACTACCAATATCTGTATTAAATTTACGGTTAACAAATTTCTTAACCTTCTCACTCATACATTTTTTCTTGGCATTATTATTTCCTGCACCTTCACAACCAGGAAAAACTGGTACATTCTCAATAACTGCAAATGGCACATCTGCTATTACTTCTTCTTCTTCAGTATCTTCTATCTCTTCAACCTCTACAATTTCTTCTTTCAGATCGGTTTCAGTATCATCAATAATAGTTTCTTCTACCTCAGCCTCATCCTCAACTACATCTATAACCTCTGGAGCAGGTGGCGGCGGTGGAGGAGGTGGTGGTGTATTCAGAGTCTGAGTAATTGGCACGTCTTCTTCTTCCAATTCATCAAGATTAACCTGACCAATATCAATGGCTGTTCTCTCATAGGTTTTCCACTCTATTCCTTGCCATGTTATAAAAAGTACTAAAATAAGTCCTAATTGAAGGAATAAGATACTTTTTTTAGTTAAATCTGCTTTTGGATTTTTCTTTGGTTCCATATTTATAATCGTTATAGGATTGCTAAAATAGCTAAATTCTTTTGTAATTTCCAACTAAAGACAAAAATGTAAATCAAAAAAATATTTTTTTAACTTTTATCTTCGCTCTTTTTGATCAAAAAAAAACTTTATCTAATTGATATTCTGCTTATTTCGCTTATATTTTATTATTGTAGCTCTAAACATCACAATAACAAGGGCAGCAAAAATCGTTCCACTTGTGTTTGCAACTACATCATACCACTCTGGGCTACGATACGTTGTAAGAGAAGCTTGTAACAACTCCATCAGCATACCGTACAATATACATATGATTGAAGCCATTAGCAGGCTTTGTTTTAAACTCTTATTTACTATTTCTGAAAAAAACAAAAATAAAAACCAAGCTCCACAAAAAACAGTATAGGCAATAAAATGCCCAATCTTATCACTCCCTTCAATTTTAAACTCAACTGGGGTTACAAGTTTTGCTAGTGACACCCAGGTTAATAATATTGTAAGGATAATAAGTTGGCACAAAAGAAATTTATGCCCCAATAACTTCTGTATAATCATCGGCAGATAGTAATAGATTGGCTACTTTAGAAACATCAGATATCTTTACTTTTACCATCCATCCAGCTCCATAAGGATCGCTATTCACCAATTCAGGCTCACTTTCTAAAGCCTCATTAAACTCTATAATTTCTCCTTTTAATGGCAAAAACAAATCAGATACAGTTTTTACAGCTTCTACTGTTCCAAAAACTTCTTGTTCTCCTAGTTCTTCACCAACTGTTTCTACTTCTACATACACGATATCACCTAATTCGCCTTGTGCAAAATCGGTAATTCCAATTGTAGCTACATCACCGTCAATTTTGATCCATTCATGATCTTTCGTATACTTTAAATCTGCAGGAATATTCATTCGAAAAATTTTATGAGTTGTTAATATTATGAGGACGAAAATAAATCTATTTTATTAAATTACAGAAAAACATGATAAAAAATTATCAAAAAACAATTATCTAGCTTTTCTTCTAAAAAAATAAACCTACTTGAATTTAAAATTTATTGTTTTTCAGAAAGAAATTTCCTTCAAAACCTTATTGCAAAGTAGCACTCCTTATACAAATGTAAACCAACATTAAATTCAATAACAATACAACTACAAAGATTGCTCTATTTTTGAACCTAAAGAACCTTAAGGTATTTAGTTACCAAAATTATACCTCAATGTAAATCCTCCTCGTATAGTCGTCTGTGGGAACGCTGTAGAAATAGAATATTCAGAAAAAGTATGATCATAAAAGAATAATGCTGTTAAGTTCTTACTTAATGAGTAATCTGCGGTAAATTTTACCCCATAAATATCTTGTCCTGCGGTTATTTGAGTGTTCTCTAAGTCTAGATACCTGATTAATGTTTCATTCTGTCGTAAAGATAAATCCGCTCTAAAATTCAGATCACTTTTCAGCACTTTCTTCCTTCCTCCAATCTTAGTTGCAAAAGTAAGATCCTTTAACCTATAACCAAGTCCTATTATATACTCATTACCCTGTATTTCGGTAAGTAAATTATTATCAAAACTCAATGATAATGCTCTATCTTTTTTCCATTCAGCTAGAATTTTTATCGAGTTTTTCATTTCCATATCCAACCGTACAAGAGGACTAAACTGCTCTGTTAAGTTTACATTGGCAAACAACAAAGGATTCTTAAAGTTACCTCCTTCATCAAACTCATTATTATCATTACCATATTCTAGATTGGTCTGAAACTGATTGATTGTATAATTAGCACGATATCCATGAGCTACAGAGAATCTTTTAAAACGTTTTTTAAACCATTTCACTCTCATCAACCCTGTATATTTGACATCCCAATTTGGCAAAGGAATATCTCTAAATGCTCCTTTTTGAACCTTTTCTGCATTTCCTCCAGAATACGCCGCTAAAAAGGCTGGTAATAATACTGCCTGATTTGTTTTACCATATCCAATAGGAAAACCATCCTGATCTGTATCATTAGGGTTTTTTCCGTTATCAATAGCTAAACGTCTTGCTACAGTAAGCCTGTTCTCTCTAAACTTATCAAAAGCTTCTGACGAAAACATATCACTTTTCTTAAATGCTGTTTTTATAAGTAATGTTGATATGGTAAAATTACCAAAGGTATTTCCTGAAAGAGATTTATATGGATCGTTTACATTTATATTCCCAAAGCCATCTGTATTTACATTATAATTTTCTGTATATGTCTCAGAGGAATTTCTTGTTGCACTAATATCTATCTTAAGATCTTTGAGTAATCCTACGGTAGCTTGTACATTAAGTTGTTTTCCTACTACTTCCTGATATTGTTGATTAAACTCATCATACAAAGTAAGCCATCCGTTACGTGCAGCAAGATGTCTAATATCTGACTGGCTTCCAAAGGTAAACCCTAAAGTAGGTTTTAATGTCCCTACAAAACCTGGTTCTCTAAGATACCCTGGCAGAAAAATCCCGCTATCTTGTTGATAATTTACATTTACCTTTTTTACCGCTGTAACCAAGCCAATAAGTGTATTATACGCTTTATCTCCTGCGCTTAATTTACTCTTACCTCTTTTCTTTTTATTCTTAGCGTCATTTTTGGGTTGCACTCCTGCCACTCCTTTTGTTTCTTTTACACCTTTGTTTTTACCTTTGTTTTTACCTTTCTTTCTTCCTGGTTTTATTTTGGTCAACCCTACATATTTATACAATGTATTCATATCCAACGACCCATTGAGTGTATGAACATTTGCATTCTGCACAGAGTTTCCTAGATCAGGAATACCTTCTAAGGTTTTCAAAGCCTCACTACCTTTTATCCACTGAAAATCTGCATTATAAGAATAAGTAGCTCTCATAAATTTTAATACAGGTACTTTCTTAAAAGGAACCTCATAATTAACCTGTAATTGCTGACTATGTGTATTAGGATCTCCTATATCAAAGAAACCACTCCATATGTCTATTGTATTATCGACATTATTGTTTTCATCAATAAAGTTTTTGACAATACGATTATTAGCAGATGTAAAAGCAAAGTTCAATGACTTGGTCAAATTATAATTTATCCCATATTGCCAATCATACAGAAAATTACGTTGGTACAATACTGGTAAGATACTTCCTTCATCTAATGTAATATCTCTAAATACTTGCTCATTATATCGTCTATTAATATTAGAATTTACAGAAACACTTGTAGGAAGAAGATTGACGTTGAAATCTTTAACCAAATCAAAATACTTACTTTTTCCTAAGAATTTCACCTTCTTAAATGGTTCGATCTCCTTAGGCTGAAAACTAAAATCATATGTTCCTCCAAGTCTTACAGTTTGATCCAATGATTTTTCTATTTCAAAATCACGATGATCTGTTTGATTATAGGTTCCAGAAAATGTAAAATTCTCTACATCATAAGGCATCGGTTTTTTATCCCCTGTTCGTTCCTTACGCAACCCTATCACATTAAAACTTTGTCTTTTTGTATAATCGGTTGATTGCTTTTCTACTCGCTCTTTCTCTCTAGGATCTGCTATATTATCCAAGCGATCCTGAAGTTCTAAATCTTGAAATTCGGGGTCAAATTGTGGGGTAATCAATTCCTCTCCTCTACTGTAATTAAATGGTACTTGAACCCCCCATTTTTTAGGTAATAATTGTCCTAAATTTACATTGGTAGTCAAATCATATTGCTTAATATCTTCTCTACTACGTTCATTTGGTCCTTGTTCTATACCTCCAAATCCAATAGTACTGATCCTTCCTGACGCACTAACGTTTGCAAAATCTGCAACATTAGCATCCAAACTACCTACAGCAGCCCATCCTCCTCTATTTTTTAAATCGCTAAGACGCATCTCATTAAACCAAACTGTTCCAGATTGATTCGTAGTACTCTCATTTTTGACACCTATCATCATCACTCGTATGTCTCCAAAATTAGGATTACCTTTGATTCCTAACCTTAATCTTCCTGGCGTCAAATTTGCAGATGGATTAGCATCTGGATTTTCTCCATTAGCATCAAAAAATACCAAGGTATTAGCGTCAAAATTAGAGGCTCCTAAAACTGCCGATTTAATTTTTTGTAATAAACTTAAGTCCAAGTTAAGTTTATTTGCAACTGGCCAAACATGATCTCTATTGCTATTATTCAGATCAGAGACTTGTAATGGTATTTCTACTTGATAAAAATTATTTGTAAAATCATTACCCATTCTTACAAAAGCGGTAAGTTCTCCATCATTCAGAGTTCCGTTTGGTATTGGTTCGGCATGCAAAAACAATTCTAGATTTTCATATTGACGCATATCAACATTAAAATTCTTATATACTCCACGAGAATCTTCTGATTGAAGATCATTTACAGTAAGGGCAAGAGAACGTTCATCTTCTCTAATAATATTGTTGTTATTATTTAATTGCTCTCTCACAACTCCTGGTGGCGTATTATAGTTTGGGGTTTCTTCTTCACTTACAGAAGTTACTACTACCTCACTATCACCAAATACATTGATACCACTAGTTGGGTCATTGGTTTGATTACCTTCTACAACATACCTTCTGTAATCACCACGCACCAAATCCATATTAGCAAATCGTAATAACACAGGCTGAGAGAAATCAGTAAGATACATTCTCATAAATCGTATCGACCTAAAGTCACTAATATTTATTGACTTATCTGGGTCATAGATAGGTATCTTAAACCGAACCCATTTAGTTCTTATTTCTTGTCCCGAAACTTCTATAGGTATATCTCTAACATCAGAGATATAACCTGTTCCTCCATCATTACCAACACCCATGCCTTTAAAAACAGGAATCTCATACTCAAAATAACTATTAATAGTATTCATTGTATTATCCCTGTTTACATCTTCTGCTGTAGGAAATGTAGTATTTCCTCTATCTGTATTAGACACACTAGTAGGTGAATTTCCTTCTGTACCGTTATAATCAGCATACCTTTGCAAAACATCTCCATCTGCCTGAAGAAAATATCTATAATTATCTCCTGAAGGATCATCCAATGACTGGAAATTTGGGAATTTTTGTTTTTCATCTGCATCCCCTAGACCATCAAAACCTGCATCTTGTTGAACTCTTGCTTGACCCTCTGAATCAAAAGCATAAATCAAAGATTGATTTGCTGGTACTGTTGCATACTCTGTCTCTACGACATTTTCATTTTGTCCTGTTCCGTCTGGTAATCCATTCTCGTATTGTTTTCTACCATCCCTCAATACATCTTCACTTATATTACCAAGATTCATAACAATCGTTCCACCTGGATTGTCAATATCATCATATTCAAAAGGATCCATTAACCAGAATTCTACGAATTCAACATTTGATTGCTCAAAATTTGTAGATGTCAATTGCCTTGTTATTCCTGCAAAATTACTTTTGGGATCAGGTTGTGACTGGTTAGACCCTGGTGCATGTAATGGATTAAAATTATAAGGTCCTCTTGTTGTAGGATCATAATTTAAATCCAATGTAAACAACGCTAGTGATTGGCCTTGTACAATATCTGTATCAGGAAAAACCTCACTAATAAATACTCTTCTGGTAGCATTAGAAGCCAAATCTTGTTCTGTAATTCCGCTTGGTCTCCCGTTACTATAAAAAATAGGGTCTATAGAATACCAGGCTAGTTTTCCTCTCCTATACCCTGACTTCAATCCTTCGATCATATTATCACTAGCAGGATTATCAGGATCTCCAAACCCTATAGGAACACTAGAAAGCTCCCAAGAAAGAGGTGAGCTCACATCGATTCTTGTTTGCGCTCCTTCAAAATCATCTATATAAGTAGTTACTTTTCCATCAAAATCTGCTCCTTTGGGTGCTCCTGCAATAAGATATGCTCCCTCTGCTCTAATAGATACATTAGACGGCACATCTGTATCTATATTAGGTAATTTATTCGCCATTCTGGTTAAGAGAGGAACTTCGGTCGCATAGGCTACATTAAACCCTAATATCGTATTATTAATTGGCTCAAAACTGTAGTTAGATTTTTGAGTTATTGGTCTTTCATTCAGATTCAAAAAAGTCCCACCTACTATAAAATCATCACTAAACTTGTGCTCAATATTAACTCCTGTAAATCTTTTGGTTTGCTGACCAAACACAGCATTATTCTCTGTAGAGACTTGTATAGGTGTATTTGATGATAATAAAGCATCATCCAAAATACTCACTCGCCCTAATTGATAGTTTACTGTATAATCAACTCCTTCTTGCAGTACTCTACCTCCTGCAGTAACGGTTACTGATCCTTGAGGCACATTGAATGCTCCCAAAGGAATCCCATCTTGTCCTGATGATTTATAACGTCCTTTTAACTGGAACTTATTTTTATCTGCTGATCTTTGCTCTGCTACAACTTTGGTTTGATTATATAGGTCTTGAAACACGTATTTTGCTTGATTGGCATTATAAGTGCCTGGATCACTATAATTTGCTCCAGCTGGCCCATTATCTAGCTTATCAAAAAGATGTTCTCCAAAAGGCTCTACTGTGGTAAATATAATTCTTCCGTTTTGCGAGTCCACTGTAATAGGAGGTACATAATCAAAAAAACCATCCCCTCCTTGCACGGGGTCTCCATTAGGATTAAGACGATCAAGATTAAACACTTTTAATAAGGTTGTTTGCTCTACATCTGCTGGTAATGCTACTGAGGAACCTTCTGCTGTAGTAATATAATTTACAGGCGAAGGGTCTACATATAATATATTTAACCTAAAATCACTTTGTTCTAATCTAAATGCACCTGTACTGTAGATATTTTTCATCATCAAGTCCCATATTGGCAAATCCACATTAGTGATAGGGCTTTTAATCATTTTCACGATCAAACTTTGACTTGCTCCTACATCTACATTTGTATTTCCTACTGTATTCCCAATAGTAGCATCAACTCCTCCATTTGCAAATTCACCTACTTGAAAAACATCTCCTCCAACGGTATACTGAAATGCTACCCCCAGAACTTCATCATTATTCAATCGTTGATTTAGTGATATATATCCTAGTTCTTGGTTAATCGTATATTCACTCTCATTTAATTTTCTTGCATTTTCTAAGATTGCATAATCAAACCCCTCGTTAAATCCTGCTATAGGACCAATAAAACCTTGCTGCACAGTTGATACTTGTCTTATTGCTTCTGTGATCGGACCTCCAGGTCCAATTTCTGTTGGATCTAGGTCATTATTTTCATTTTTAGGAAATGCTTTCGAGTCTGTTGTATTAAACAAAGAAGCTGGAATTGTAAAATTACCTGTATTAGGAGCTTCTCCTATATCTTGAAGCGCTACAATATTACGTGCATTTGTAAGTGTTTGAGCACTTGTTGCTCTATTGGTTACCCATACTTCTATTCTTGTAATCTGAATTCCTCTATTATTAATAAAAGGATAATTTTTTAATGAAGCATTATACGTATCTCTAAAATAATGTGATAAAAAGAAGTGTCTATTCTCATCGTAGTTTGACGCAAAGAGTTCAAAATCCTCTACTGTACCGCCTCCTTCTACATTAACTGATCTTGTTTCTGATCGCTGTTCTGAATATACTCCTGTTACTGTTGTCTTACCAAACTGTAATCCCATTTTAACTCCAAATAAGCTTTGCGCTCCTTGTATCAAAGAACTATTAAGAGGCATACTCACATTACCTACTTCTATACTTTGAATGATATCGTCTTCTGTTGGAGTGTATTCTAGCTTTAATTGATCTTGAAAATCAAAAGTAGCTTCTGTATCATAATTTGCTGTTATCTTAAGCCTTGTTCCTATTTTCCCAAGTAGACTTAAGCTTATTCTCTGATCAAAATCAAATGTAAAATTACTTCGGTTTCTTGGTGAAAAAGCAGGGTTATCTTGCTTGGTATATAATAGTCCTAGATCCATTTCTACAGAACCTTGTGGTACAATTTCTATTTCACTTCCTCCAAAAATAGATTCAAAAAAGTTAGAATTGACATAAAAAATAGGAAGTAAATTCTTCCTTTTTTCTTCACTTCCATCTTTTTTACCACTAAAAGCTTCCATCTTTTCTTTAAAATAAGCTTTTTGCTGTTCTGCTTCTACCATCGCTACATATTCTGATGGTGTTAAAAAGAGTGGATATCTTACATTAAAATCACCTAGCATCTCTCTATAAATATACCTGTTTGTTATTGGGTCATATTCATATTTGGTTACAATACTGTTTGGGTCTGGCAATGAGAGTTGCCCCCAAGAAAAGGTGGTACTTGTAGAATCTCGAACAGTTTCATTCTCTTGACCGTGTAAAACCCCACCGTAAAGTATCGTGAAACATACTAATATTCTAAAAAAATCAAAACGAAAGTGATTAGACAAACTCAATGCTTTATAAATTTTTCAGTGCTTGTTTAATAATATTTTCTACTGTTTCTTTGGGGGTTACTTTTAGAACTCGGTCAATAGCTTTTTCTGCAATCTTTCTATTAAATCCGAGAGTTTCTAAAGCAGATAACGCTTCATCTTTGTTAGTATTGCTTTGAGACACTGAAACTTCGTCGATATTATACACTTTAAGAATTTTATCTTTTAGATCAATGATAACACGCTGGGCTGTTTTGACCCCAATACCTTTAATTGATTGGATGGTAGCTACATCATTGGTAGCTATCGCTTCTTTTACCTGATCAGGATGTAAAGAAGACAACATTGTTCTTGCTGTACTAGCTCCTATTCCAGAAACTGAAATTAAAAGCCTAAAAATCTCTCTTTCAGATTTTTCTACAAAACCAAATAAGGTATGGGAATCTTCTTTAACCTGTAAATGCGTATATAGTTGTAATACTTCTTCTCCAGAAATTAAAGAAAATGTATGTAACGAGATATGTAATAAATACCCTACCCCATTACAATCTATTACGACATCAGTTGGATTTTTTTCTACAAGCCTCCCCTTGATATGTGTGATCATGTATGTAAGTTGATGTTAAGTAACCAAATGTAGTAAAATTCTACTATATAGCGCTTACTAAAATGCCTTCTCTAAAAATGTTATTCCTCTATATACTCCATCTTTTTATCTTAAACAAAAGCATGTTTTCTATATTTTATTATTTTTTCTTCTTAATAGCATGTACAACAAATAACTGGAGAATTATATTCTATTACGGTATTATGCTCCAAATTTGAGACCTTATGTCTCAACGTTGGGGTTCTTCTACCATGTGATGGTGCGATTTTACCTTCTGTTGGGTTAATTTGATAAAAATTTAGACTTAGGAGGCTCAATTTTAGAGTGACGAGACTCAACGTTGGGGTTCGAGTGTCTAAATTTGGGTAGTTCTTCTCTAATTTTGGAGACTCAAAGTCTAATTTTGAGACATCCGAGTCTAACGGAACGTCTTTTTGGCAGGTAGGAAGGTTTTTTCGAATAAAATCTTCTTTGTGTATTAAAATTACTTCAAGAATAAATTTTAATACACAAAGAAGGTTTAAATGTTTTATTTATTGATAGCACTATAACAAATACTATCATCAACTTATGATAGAGGCGCCTGTCTTTTATCTTTCTCTTGAGCATCAATTACAGCCACTGCAGCCATATTGATTATCTCTTCTACACTTGCTCCTAGTTGAAGAATGTGAGCTGGTCTATTCATACCCATCATAATAGGACCTATAGATTCTGCATTATTTAGCTCACTTAATAGTTTATAATTGCTATTTGCTGAATCCAAATTAGGAAAAACCAATGTGTTTACCTTTTGCCCATTAAGCTTAGAAAACGGAAACTTATCCTTTCTCATTTTTCTGTTTAAAGCAAAATTCATTTGCAATCCTCCGTCTACAATTAGATCAGGATAATATCTATGTAAATATGCTACTGCATCCTGTACTTTTGTAGCATCTGGGTGTTTTGATGACCCAAAATTAGCATAAGAAATCATTGCCATTACAGGTTTTACCCCGAACATCTCTACGGTCTTAGCTGTCATTTGCGCAATTTTTGCTAATTCTTTTGAAGAAGGATCAATATTGATTGATGTATCACTAATAAATAAAGGTCCTTTTTCTGTCATCATCACATTCATAGTCGCAATTCTAGTCGACCCTTTTGCTAGACCTATAAGATCTAATATAGGCTTAACAACGGTTGGGTAACTTCTAGAATATCCTGAAAGTAGTGCATCTGCATCTTTCTCATTGACCATCATTGCTGCAAAATAATTGCGTTCTCGCATTAATTTTTCTGCATCATACAAGGTAATTCCTTTACGCTTATTGGCTTCCCAATACTTTTTGGCATACTTATTTTTACGCTCGCTCTCTTCATCTGCTTTAGGGTCTATGATTTCAATATCAGCAGGATCAAAATCAATCTCTTGCATTAATTCTAGTATAACATCTTTACGTCCCAACAATACAGGGTAAGCAATACCTTCTTCTTTTACTGTTTGAGCTGCTTTTAACACATCTAAGTGGTCTGCTTCTGCAAAAACAACTCGTTTTGGGTTTGTTCTTGCTCTGTCCAACAATAATCTCACTAATTTATTGTCGTTACCCATTCGCTCCAACAACTCATTTTCATATTTTTCCCAGTCAGTAATAGGTTCTGTTGCCACTCCACTCTCTATTGCAGCTTTTGCTACCGCAGGAGGCACTTTGGCCATCAATCTTGGATCAAAAGGTTTAGGTATTATATATTCTTTACCAAAATTAAGACGTGTTTCTCCATACGCTATATTTACCTGCTCAGGAACTGGCTCTTTGGCTAATTCTGCCAATGCTTTTACAGCTGCCATCTTCATTTCTTCATTAATTGCAGTTGCTCTTACATCTAATGCTCCTCTAAAAATAAATGGAAATCCTAGTACATTATTAACCTGATTAGGATGATCACTTCTACCAGTTGCCATAATAACATCTTTACGCGTTTTTATCGCCAAGTCATATTTTATTTCGGGATCTGGATTAGCCATTGCAAAAACAATAGGATTATCTGTCATCGATATCAACATATCTGGCGTCACCAAATTGGCCATTGACAAACCTATAAACACATCTGCATCCTTCATAGCATCTTCTAGGTTATTGAGATCTCTTGATGTAGCAAATTCAGCTTTTTCTGGGGTAAGGTTATCACGGTCTTTACGGATTACTCCTTTGCTATCGGTCATCACTATATTCTCTGACTTTGCACCAAAAGCTTTATATAATCTGGTACATGACACTGCAGCTGCTCCTGCTCCACTAACTACAATTTTAACTTCTTCTAGTTTTTTCTCTGCAATTTCTACAGCATTCAATAATGCCGCCGCAGAAATTATGGCTGTCCCATGTTGATCATCATGCATTACAGGAATATCCAACTCTTCTTTTAAGCGTCTTTCTATCTCAAAAGCTTCAGGAGCTTTGATATCCTCAAGGTTAATTCCTCCAAATGTGGGTGCAATATTTTTAACCGTTTCTATAAAAGCATCTACATCTTTGGTATCCACCTCTATATCAAACACATCAATATCGGCAAAGATCTTAAACAAAAGCCCTTTACCTTCCATCACTGGCTTTGAGGCTTCGGGACCTATGTCTCCTAACCCTAAAACGGCTGTACCATTTGATATTACAGCAACCAAATTTCCTTTTGCTGTATATTTATAAACGTCTGATTTTTCTTTTTCTATTGCTAAACAAGGTTCTGCTACTCCAGGAGAATATGCTAACGATAAGTCTCTTTGGGTCGCATACTTTTTTGTAGGGACGACTTTTATTTTTCCGGGGGTAGGCTTAGCGTGATATACTAATGCCTCTCTTCTTTTACTTTCGATACTCATACGCTATCAAGATAAATTTGTGAATGTAAATTAAATGCAATACCATTTCTCATATGAAATCGTACAAAAACATTCATTGAATACATACAAAGGTACAAGTCTGTTTGACATGCAAAAATTAATGCAAAAGAATCTTCAAAAAATCACATTAAATCACTGATTTACAACACCTGCCCAACTCTAAAAAATCTACAACGAGTAATTTCTTGTATTTAAGTCATTTTAATTTTTAAAAAACGATATCACTATTTAAGAAACTTAATATTTCTACTTAATCCTGAAAATTTGGTTCTCTTTACTGCTGATTTCTGAAACACTTTAGAGAAGACTTCCTGAGTAATTTCTTCCCAATCTTTTTTTGACATATCCAATAGTTCTGGTTTTGGATCAAAAAGAGGTTCGTTATGTGACTTCGAGAATCGGTTCCATGGACACACATCTTGGCATACATCACAACCAAACATCCAATCATCAAATTTCCCTTTGTATGATGATGGAATTTCTTCTTTAAGCTCTATAGTAAAATAAGAAATACATTTGCTGCCATCAACTACATAAGGTTCTACGATTGCTTGGGTAGGGCAAGCATCTATACATGCCGTACAGGTTCCGCAGTGATCGGTAACAGGAGTATCGTATTCTAAATCTAGGTCAATAATAAGTTCGGCTATAAAATAGAAAGAACCTACTTTTTGTGTCAGCAGATTACTGTTTTTACCTATCCACCCCAGTCCACTTTTTGCTGCCCATGCTTTGTCTAAAACTGGTGCCGAATCAACAAAGGCTCTACCATGAACTTCTCCTATTTCTTCTTGAATAAAATGTAATAAGTGTTTTAATTTATCTTTGATCACAAAATGATAATCTGTACCATAGGCATATTTAGAAACCTTTGGAGCATCAGGATCTTTTTGAGTTTCTGAAGGAAAATAATTGAGTAGTAATGAGATTACACTTTTTGAATCATCAACCAACTTAGTTGGATCCAAACGCTTATCAAAATGATTTTCCATATAATACATCTGCCCATTCATATTTTGATTGAGCCACTTTTCTAATCTAGGTGCTTCTTCTTCTAGAAATGCTGCTTTAGAAATACCACAAGACAAAAAACCTAAACGTTTTGCCTCTGTTTTAATAAGCTCGGTATATTGGGTTTTAGAATTCAATTATACTTCTTCTTTATCATGAATTTGCTCCTCTGGAAGCTTATTCATTATCTGAATACCTTTTTGAATCACCAATGAAGTAGGTAATGTTATATTTTCTCCTGTATCTGTAATCATAAATAGATAAAAACCAGTAATGTCTTTAACTTCTCCTGTCCAGTCAAAATCCTTATCCAACACTCGTATTCGATCTCCAATTCTTACTGGGTGGCTAAAAAATAAGATAATACTAGCTGTAAGATTTGATAAAATTGACCATTGTGCAAAAAAAGCTACCCCTATAACAGCTAGTATTGAAGATATAAAAACACTAAATTCTTCAAACTTAACTCCCCAGACAACAACTAAAGCTATTCCTGCAATAAGATAATGAAACAGATATGATAGATTACGTATTAATTTTCTTCGATTTGGATTTATAGCTCTTAAAACCGAAAACTTCTTAATCACCTGTTTTGTTATCAACAACACAAAAAACAACAGCACTACTATTATGACTGTCAATAAAATCTCATCTCTGTAAACAAGTATCATATCGTTTGTTTAATAAACTTCATTGTTTTTGTAAAAATACCAAATACATGAAGATTAAAAGAAATAGTATATAACTATTGCAAAAAAGAACCGATTCGATACCAATAAGAGATATTACGATCTTCTACCTAGGTACAAGTTTTATGATTGCATTCTCTGGTTTTAGAGTAATCAAAGGTTTAATTTCAATTTCTTTGAGATGTGTAGTGATATGGTATTTTTTTATCAAAGTACTTATCGCCAGAATCATTTCATACATTGCAAAATTATTACCAATACACATTCTGGGCCCTGCGCCAAAAGGAAAGTAACAATCTGAATATTGTTTTTTATCTATATTGAGACCAAATCTATCTGGATCAAAGGTAGATGGGCTATCCCAAAATTGTTGATGTCTATGAATTTCATAAAACGAAATCAAAATCGTATCGCCTTTTTGTAGTTTAATATCATTATAGGTATCATCTTCTATTGCGACTCGATCAGAAAAATATGCTGGCGGGTATAGCCTCATTGCTTCTTCAACACATTGTTTGGTATATTGATATTGTCCTATTTCTTCTATTATAGATTCGTATTCTGCAGTTATAGAGACTTCATTAAATACCTTTTCCTGAATCGAGGGGTGCAATGCTAACAACAACAATGTAAAGGTTAATGCATTTGATGTTGTCTCATGACCTGCAATAAACAAGATTAAAATTTCATCAATCAATTGCTCATTATCCATGGAGCTTCCATCTTCGTATTTTGCTGTTAACAACATATCCAAAAGATCATTGTGGCTTTGATTTGATTTTCTTCTATCTTCTATAATAACAGTAAGGATATCTCTTGCCTCTTGTGTTAACTGAAAAGTCTTTTTTATCTTTCCGCTAAAGCGAAACCACCATTTTTTATAGGGTTGTCTTATTTCTTTAATCAGAGATTCTTGTGCCTTTTCTGTTATATATTGCAATCTACTTATCGTATTTCCTGTATCAGTATATCCAAATAATGATTCTGCAACCACTCTAAAAGCCAAATCACTCATTGCAGGAAAAATATCTGTATTTTTTTCTGTAGTAATTTTAGAGACTTCTTCCTCAATAACTTCTTTGATTGTTCCTATAAGTAGTTCCAACTTTCGTTTATGAAATGCTGGCTGGATCAAACGCCTTTGCTTTAACCATTTTTCACCACTAGAAGTAAGTAAGCCTTCTCCTATATATTTGGCCAAATCTTTTGTTTGTAATGCAGACTTTGTATATTTTCTGTGCTGTTTTTGTAGCATATGTTTAGCAAAACCTGCATCTCGAATAAAAATTGCTGATTTTCCAAACCCTAATTTGACTTTGAAAATATCTCCTGATTTTTCAAAATTCTCTCGATGAAAAGGAAGTGGATTTTTGAGAATACGACTTGCATTCTGAATTACCTTAAAAAAAGAAACTGTTGGGATTTCTCTGTACCCCATATGATATACTTATTAGATTATTTGCTTAAAACAAACCTCCCTGAATTCCTCCTTTTACTCTTCCTAGATGTTTGTAGGCTGCTTCTGTTACTTCTCTACCTCTGGGAGTACGCATGATAAACCCTTGTTGAATCAAAAAAGGCTCATAGACTTCTTCTATAGTTTCAGGGCTTTCACTTACCGCTGTAGCTATTGTAGTTAACCCTACAGGGCCTCCTTTAAATTTATCTATCATCGTCATCAAAATCTTATTATCCATCTCATCCAAACCATGTGCATCAACATTCAATGCTTTGAGGGCAAACTTAGAGATTTCTATATCGATCTTTCCATTTCCTTTAATTTGAGCAAAATCTCTTACTCTACGTAATAAAGCATTTGCGATTCTTGGTGTTCCTCTACTTCTACCTGCTATCTCAATAGCTGCTTCCATAGAAATAGGAACATTTAGGATATACGCACTACGTTGCACTATGGTAGATAATAATTCTGTGGTATAATATTGTAATCGTGATTGTATCCCGAAACGAGCTCTCATAGGTGCTGTTAACAATCCCGAACGGGTTGTTGCTCCTATCAATGTAAATGGGTTAAGATTAATCTGTACTGTACGTGCATTAGGGCCACTTTCGATCATAATATCGATCTTATAATCCTCCATAGCAGAATATAGATATTCTTCTACAATAGGACTTAATCGATGTATTTCATCAATAAACAAAACATCTCTATCATCTAGATTTGTTAATAAACCTGCCAAATCCCCAGGTTTGTCCAAAACTGGTCCTGATGTAACTTTGATACCCACCTCTAATTCATTTGCCAAAATATGCGCCAATGTCGTCTTACCAAGACCAGGAGGGCCATGGAATAAGGTATGATCCAATGCTTCTTCTCTTAAATTCGCAGCCTTAACAAAAATTTCCAGATTTTCGAGAACTTGATCCTGACCAGCAAAATCATCAAAGGCAAGAGGCCTTAATGCTTTTTCTACATCCAGATCTTCATTAGAAAAATTGTCGTTTGTTGGATCGAGGTTTTCGTTCATATATTGAATTGAGTAAAAGGTATTGTATAGATCATATTTAATCAACACAAAGATACTAGAAAAACCTGAGCCTTATCTATTACCTATAATACCAATTACACATTAAGATATAGCTGATATAACTCTAAATGGTGAAGCATCTGTTGAGATATTACTAAACTACGTATATCCTAATAAAAAACGCTCAGAAATTGAATTTCTGAGCGTTTTTTATTTTATAAGGCTAACAGCTAATTTATACCTGTACTGTTATCCTGTCTATTCTTTTTTTAGTGATGCATTTCTTCTTCTCCTTCTTGCAAAGGAACAGTTTGCGGTACATAATCTTGTCCAGCTATAACATACTCTCCATCCTCATTGGTCTTACTATAATCATAAGGCCATCTATGTACTATTGGGAGCTCTCCAGGCCAGTTACCATGTGTAGCTTTTACAGGAGTCGTCCACTCAAGTGTATTAGATTTCCAAGGGTTTTGTTCTGCTTTTTTACCGTAAAACATAGAGGTAATAAAGTTATATAAGAATATCAATTGAGCAAAAGCTGCAATAAATGCAAATACTGTAATTAATATGTTTGTATCTGCTAAATCATCAAAATACGGGAAGTTAGAGTTGGTATAATAACGTCTTGGTAATCCTGCCATTCCAACAAAGTGCATTGGAAAAAACACTCCGTATGCTCCAATTGCTGTTATCCAAAAATGTGCATACCCCAAGTTTTTATTCATCATTTTACCATACATCTTAGGGAACCAGTGGTACACTCCTGCAAATAATCCATACAATGCAGATATACCCATTACTAAATGGAAATGTGCTACTACAAAATATGTATCATGTACGTTAATATCTAATGTACTATCTCCTAATATAATTCCTGTAAGTCCTCCTGTAATAAAAGTAGATACCAATCCTATAGAAAATAACATCCCTGGATTAAATTGTAAATTACCTTTCCACAGTGTGGTTATATAATTAAACGATTTTACAGCTGAAGGGATTGCAATCAATAAGGTTGTAAATGTAAATACAGAACCTAAAAACGGATTCATTCCTGATACAAACATATGGTGTCCCCATACGATTGTAGACAAAAATGCAATCGCTAATATTGAAGCAACCATTGCACGATATCCAAATATTGGTTTACGCGAGTTTGTTGCTATAACTTCTGATGTAATACCTAAAGCTGGTAGTAATACAATATATACCTCTGGATGTCCTAAGAACCAGAATAAATGTTCAAAAAGTACAGGAGACCCTCCTTGGTTATGTAATACTTCTCCTTGTATATAAATATCACTTAGATAAAAAGAAGTACCAAAACTTCTATCCATAATCAACAATAATGCTGCTGATAATAACACTGGAAATGAAACCACACCAATAATAGCAGTCACAAAGAAAGCCCATATTGTAAGTGGCATTCTTGTCATTGACATTCCTTTGGTACGCAAATTAATTACTGTTACCACATAATTTAAAGAACCTAATAAAGAAGAGGCTATAAATATTGCCATAGACACTAACCACAACGTCATTCCTGTACCAGATCCACCAATGGCTTGTGGTAATGCACTCAACGGAGGATAGATTGTCCATCCTGCTGATGCAGGTCCAGCCTCTGCAAATAATGATAAAATCATGATTATACTACTCAAAAAGAATAACCAGTAAGACACCATATTCAGGAATCCTGATGCCATATCTCGTGCTCCAATTTGCAATGGAATAAGAAGATTACTAAACGTACCACTTAGCCCTGCAGTTAATACAAAGAATACCATTATAGTACCATGTATTGTAACTAAAGCTAAATAGATTCCTGGATCCATAACTCCATCTTCACCAAACTTACCTAATAAAACTTCATAAGCCGTAAATTTATGATCAGGCCATGCTATTTGCATTCTGAACAATAGAGACATTGCAATACCAATGATTCCCATGATTAAACCAGTAATCAAATATTGCTTAGAGATCATTTTATGATCTTCACTAAAGATATATTTGGTAATAAATGTTTCTTTATGATGATGTCCGTGATCGTGAGCATGGTCTTCTGCGTGATCGTGTACGTTTGCTATTGCTGACATATCCTTATCTATATTTAATATGATATATTATTATTATCTTTCTTAATTGCTTGCTTGTGCTGATAACTGCTCACCAAAAGTAGTTTGCTCTTTTATCCAAGCTTCATAATCTTCTTCAGATTCTACGATAATCTTCATCTGCATGTTATAATGTGATACTCCACATATTTTATTACACAGCAAATAATAATCAAAAGTATACTCTTCTAAAGCTTCGTCTCCCGCTTTAACCAATTTTTTACTTTTCTCTTTTCTGATTTTGTTGATAGTAGCAACTTTCTCTATCATAAACTCACTATTTCTCATCTCCTCAGAAGTAAGAGTTGGTGTATATGCAAATTCAGTAATCATACCTGGAACAACATTCATTTGTGCTCTAAAGAAAGGCATGTATGCAGAATGCAATACATCTTGAGATCGCATCTTAAAAATTACTTTTCTATTTACAGGCAGGTGTAGTTCATTTGTTATTTTATCATCTTTTCCGTAACCATCAGAGACATCCAATCCTAATGTATTAATACCTTCGATAAAACGCACATTAGCTTTACCTAATTCATTATCTGCACCAGCATATCTTGCACGCCAGTCAAACTGATATGCATATAACTCTACGATTAATGGATCTCCTTCATTCTCATCAATATTCATGATATCGGTCCAAGTAAATAATCCATATATAATTAATCCAGCAAGTACTATTACTGGAATAATAGTCCAAATAAATTCTAATTTATCATTATCTGCAAAGAACAATGCTTTGTTTTCTTTTTTACCTCTGTATTTGTATGCAAAAAAGTGCAACAACCCTTGAGTAAGGATTTGTACAATCATAATCAACACCATTGATATCAGCATCAATCTATCATAATCTACTCCATGTTCTGAAGCTGATTCAGGTAAAAAATATGAGTTATACTGAATAAAACAATATGCCATCAATATATAAAAAAGCACTACAAATACAAGCATTAACTTACCTTGTAAGTTATTATCCTTATCATTTGCTACTTGAGAGTTATCTTCTCCACTTACTTTTGACAAATTCAATATTTTTGACATTTGCCATAAGGTGATTCCAAAAAGCGCTATAACTACTATGGTTAAGAATACAGTCATTTTTATCTATCTTCTTTTTTTACAATTCAAATTAATAATGGAAATGCTTACTTTCCTCTATATATGGGTTTCCTTTAGCTAACAAAGGTGCTTTGGTTAATGCTCTAAACACTACAAACAAGAACAATCCAAGGAATAATAACACAGCACTAATTTCGCTGATCCCTATAAACCAAGATTTACCAACAGTTGCAGGCATTATCATATTAAAAATATCTATATAGTGTCCACAAAGAATAACAATTCCTGCCATTACAACAAACCAGTTTACACGTTTAAAGTCACTATTCATTAATACTAATAATGGAAAAATAAAGTTCATCACTAACATTCCGAAAAATGGTAAATTATAATCTTCTATACGAGTAATAAAATACGTTACCTCTTCAGGAATATTCGAGTACCATATCAACATAAATTGTGAAAACCAAAGATATGTCCAAAAAACACTGATACCAAACATAAATTTAGCTAAATCATGAATATGGCTATTATTTACAAACTCTAAATACCCTTTAGACTTTAAGTAAATAGTTAACAAAGCTATTGTGGTAATTCCTGAAACAAATAAACTTGCAAATACATACCACCCAAACAACGTACTAAACCAGTGTGGATCAAAACTCATAATCCAATCCCATGATGCCATAGATTCTGTATAAATAAAGAACACCAAAAACGCTGCCGATATTTTAAAACTTTTCTTATACCATTTATTACCTGTTGAATCCTCATCCTGCAATCTTGAATATTTTACCGCAAAATGACGGTATAACATCCAGCCTGCTAAAAAGAATGCTGCTCTAATAATAAACCATGTACCATTTAACCAACTTGCTTTACCTTGAAGAAGTGCATCGTGTTCTACCACCTTAGGGTCTGCCCAAACAAATAAATGGTTGATATGAAATCCTGATAATGCCAAGATTACAAAAAGCACAATTCCACCAGGTACTAGGTATGCTGTAATAGCTTCCATAACTCTAAAGAGTACTGGGGACCAACCTGATTGTGACGCAAACTGTATTGCATAAAATGCCAATACACCTAAGGCTATCATAAAAAAGAAAAATGCGGCTACATATAACGACGCCCAAGGCTTGTTTTGTAATTGATGTAAAACATGCTCATAATGTGCATCTCCTCCATGAGCATCTTCTTCGTCTGCTTTTTCACCATGAGTTTCTTTTCCATGGTCGCTTTTTTCTGCATGTGATTCTCCATGACCACCGCCGTGAGCGTCGTGCGTTGCCATCATTTCTTTTACTTCCTGTATAGATCCAGGCCTTTGTGCAAATCCAACAACAAGACCTACTAAACCTACAACCATAAGGATGATAGAAAATAATCTTAATCTATTTGATAGCGTATACATATCTTTATAATATCGTTATTCTTAACTTTTTTACTAATGCACTATTAATGTGCGTTACTATGATCTTTTGCTGGTTCTTGATGATCGTTTGCCAGCTCTTCATGCTTTTCATCTACAACTACTTCTACCACTTCTACAACCTCTGTATCAATTCGAGGTGTTTTACCTTCTAGATCAGCTTTTAATTTTTGCACATATTGAACAATTTGCCAGCGCTCGTGTTCACTTGTCTGAGAAGCATAAGACCCCATTGAATTAATCCCGTAATACATTACATGATAAATACTCCCTTCTGTGATTGCTCTACCTACATCTGCATAACTAGGAACCCCAAGAATTTTTTCTCTTTTCACTAATGTACCTTTACCATCTCCTTTTCCTCCATGACAAATTGCACAATAGATATCATATAATTCTTTACCTACTTCTTCGTTTTCTTTGGTATAACGAATAGGGTTTTTCAGACTATCTTTAGCCTGAAGATATCCATTATTTGAATTTTCATATTCATATGGCATCCATCCTCTAGGAATAGACCCCTCTACAGGCAACATCGCTTCCTGACTACCTGGAAAAACCTTATAATCCCCATAAGTTTCATAACTTACTGGTTCATACATATTAGGCATATACTGATAATTAGGCTTTGATTTATTTTGACAAGAAACAACACAAATTATCACTACTGCCGCTGCTAATATTTTTATAGTATTCTTCATTATTACTAATGGTTATCTTCTTCCTTATCTATTACTTTAATTTCTACTGCTCCGGTATTACCCAAGAAACTAATAAGATGATCTACATCATGACTCCCTGCGTCAACCTCCATCAAGAAATAATCATCTGTAGTTCTTACATCAGGATTTTCTGCTTTCTTAAACGGCCATAACTTACTTCTCATATAAAAGGTTATTACCATTAAATGCGCTGCAAAAAACACGGTAAGTTCAAACATAATCGGCACAAAAGAAGGCATATTCTCAAGGTAGCTAAAACTTGGTTTTCCACCAATATTCTGAGGCCAATCTTCTATCATGATATAATTCATCATCACAGTTGCTATAGTCAAACCGACACAACCATATAAGAAGGCTGTAATAGCCAAACGTGTATGAGGTAATCCCATTGCTTTATCTAGCCCGTGGACTGGAAAAGGGGTATAAACCTCTTCGATATGATAATGTTCTGTTCGAACTTTCTTAACGGCATCCATCAGGATATCGTCATCAATATATAGTGCATGTATAACTTTTGATGCCATACTCTTAGTTATTTTTTAGTTGTTGTGCCTGACCAGCCCAATCATCACGTTGTGCTCTACCAGGGAAAGATCCTGTAATACTATCTAATATATCATACTCTGTAGAGGTCATTTTACTCACTTGATCAAAAGTAAATATTCCGATCTCATTAAGTTTCTTTTCCATTACAGGGCCGATACCATTTACTTGCTTAAGATCATCTGCCTTTTGAGTAGATGGGTCAAAAGATCCAAGATTACCTAATAAACTATTAATGTCTTCTTGACTTGCTTCTACTGCCACATTTTCTGAAGATACTTGTACATCCTCTCGAATTATTTTTACCTCTCTCTTAGGAAGCTCATCTCTATGATCTTTCCCCGCGTCTCTTAATCTCTTATATTTCTCACCCGAAGATTTCAGTATTGATTTTACCTCTGCCTGAGCAATAACTGGGAAGCTTCTTGCGTACAGTAAGAACAAGACAAAAAAGAATCCTATCGTACCTATAAATATTCCTATATCTACAAAGGTTGGAGAAAACATCGTCCATGAAGATGGTAAGTAATCTCTATGTAATGAGGTTACGATAATCACAAAACGTTCAAACCACATCCCTATGTTTACTACAATAGAAATAATAAAAGAGAACATAATACTTCTTCTCAATTTTGGGAACCACATAAACTGTGGAGAGAACACATTACATGTCATCATCGCCCAATATGCCCACCAATAAGGTCCTGTTGCCCTATTAAGAAATGCATACTGCTCATACTCTACTCCAGAATACCATGCGACGAATAACTCAGTAATATAAGCTACCCCTACTATAGACCCCGTAATCATTATTACAATATTCATCAACTCTATATGCAAGATGGTGATGTAATTTTCTAGATTCGATACCTTTCTCATAATAATAAGAAGTGTATTTACCATTGCGAATCCAGAAAATACCGCTCCTGCCACAAAATATGGTGGAAATATCGTGGTATGCCATCCTGGTATTACAGAAGTAGCAAAATCAAAAGATACAATCGTATGTACAGAAAGTACAAGTGGTGTTGCTAAACCTGCAAGAACCAAAGATACTTCTTCAAAACGTTGCCAGTCTTTTGCTCTTCCACTCCACCCAAAAGAAAGTAAACTATAAATCTTTTTATTAAATGGTGTAATGGCACGGTCTCTAATCATTGCGAAATCAGGCAAAAGACCTGTCCACCAGAACACTAATGATACTGATAAGTATGTTGATATCGCAAATACATCCCAAAGCAATGGTGAGTTAAAGTTTACCCATAATGATCCAAATTGATTTGGTATAGGTAATACCCAATACGCCAACCAAGGACGCCCCATGTGTATAATTGGGAACAATCCTGCCTGAACTACAGCAAAGATCGTCATTGCTTCCGCAG
This sequence comes from Aquimarina sp. I32.4, assembly GCF_002924285.1. NCBI lineage: Bacteria > Pseudomonadati > Bacteroidota > Flavobacteriia > Flavobacteriales > Flavobacteriaceae > Aquimarina > Aquimarina sp. I32.4. Next base: position 43,027 of record NZ_PGUB01000017.1, read on the forward strand.
AACGGTTAATTGCCATTCTCCATTTCTGGCGGAATAATAACAGTACCGCCGAAATAAGGGTTCCAGCGTGACCAATACCTACCCACCATACAAAATTGGTGATATCCCAGGCCCATCCAACTGTTTTATTTAATCCCCAGGTTCCAATACCTGTAGAGACTGTATATATTATACAACCCATACCCCAAAGGAACGCAATAAGTGAGATTGAAAACACAATCCACCAAGACTTATTTGCTTTTCCTTCTACCGCCGCTACAACATCTAATGTTACATCATGATATGTTTTATCACCGGTTACTAAAGGTTTTCTTATAGGTGCTTCGTAATGAGACATAATCCTTTATAATTGAATTGATTCTTTATTTTAGTTAATTAGGCTTCTGTAGTATTTCTTACTTTAGTCTGATATACTACGTTTGGTTTTACTCCTACATGCTCTAATAAATGATACGCTCTGTCATCTTTTACTAGCTCTGCAATTTTACTACCTTCTTCATTTACATCTCCAAAACGCATTGCTCCTGATGAACAAGCAGCTGAACAAGCACAAGAATCATTAAACTCTCCTGCTTCTACAAGTCTTCCTTCACGTTTTGCTTTTAAGATAATTGCTTGCGTAGACTGGATACAGAAAGAACACTTCTCCATAACCCCTCTAGAACGTACAGTTACATCAGGATTAAGTACCATTCTACCCAAGTCATTATTCATGTAATAGTCAAACTCGTCATTGTTATTATACAAGAACCAGTTAAATCTACGCACTTTATATGGACAGTTGTTTGCACAATATCTTGTACCTACACAACGGTTATATGCCATATGATTTTGTCCTTGTCGACCATGTGATGTCGCTGCCACAGGACATACAGTCTCACAAGGCGCATGGTCACAATGTTGACACATTACTGGTTGGAATACTACCTGAGGGTTATCTGATGGATTTTCCATCTCTCCAAACTCAGACAATGAACTTCCTAATCCTGCAATATTATCTTTCTTTTGATTATCACCATCAAAACTCTCTTCTGAAGAGTAATAACGGTCAATACGCAACCAGTGCATATCTCTAGATCTACGCACTTCTGATTTACCAACTACAGGCACATTATTTTCTGCATGACAAGCAATAACGCATGCTCCACATCCAGTACAAGCATTCAAGTCAATAGAAAGATTGAAATGATGACCTATTGATGGATCAAATTCATCCCAAAGGTCTACTTCTGGTGAAGTAACCTCAAATTCTATATGATTTTTGCTTACTTCAGGAATTGCATTCCAATAATGTTTATCTTTTGTATTAAATACTTCTAATGTAGTTTCTTTTACAATATCTCCCCGCCCCATTAACGTATTATGCAACTGCACACACGCAAATTCATGAACTCCTCCTACTGCAACTATAGAAACACTTTGAACGTCGTTAAAATTTTGATACAAAGGATATGCATTTACCCCAACTTTCATATCTTCTTTAACTCCTTTTGTTTTACCATAACCCAAGGCTAATCCTACAGAACCTTTTGCTTGCCCTGGCTGTATAAGAACAGGAACAATAAGCTCAGATTTACCTACAGTTATTTTTGCATAACTACCATTTAAAGCTCCATTGGCAACATTTTCATTTGTCAACCCTAATGCATCTGCATCTGCCCCAGAAACTGTTAAATAATTATCCCATGATGCTCTAGATATTGGATCTGGCAATTCTTGTAACCAAGGGTTATTCGCTTGCTGACCGTCTCCTAAAGCAGTTTTTGTGTATAATGTAAGTTCAAATTCAGCTGATTTTGCAGTAGACAATCTTCTTGCTGCAGAATCAACATCAGGACTTGTAGATTTTACAGAGGCACCCTCTACAACATCTCCTTCAGGCATCGCTATTGCATCTACCAGTTCTTGTTTTACAAGAGCTGGTTTCTCTAATACCCCATCATGCAAAGCTTGGTTCCAAGAAGTATTACCTAGAATCCCAGTCCATGCATCTTTTATATATTCATGATACGTAGCTGTATTTCCAGTCCATTTCAACAATGTTTCCTGAAATTGTCTTGTATCAAATAACGGTCTAATTGTAGGTTGCATCAAACTATAGCTTCCTTCCTTCAATTCGACATCTCCCCATGATTCTAAATAATGAGGTGTTGTAGCTATATAGTCACACAATTCTGCTGTTGCATCATTATGCATACTAAATGCAACTGAGATATCTACTTTTTCAAGACCTGTCTTAAATTCTTCTGTATTCGGTAATGAATATACTGGATTAACTCCAGCAACTAACACGGCACCTACTCGCCCTGCATTCATACTCTTTATTAATTGTGCTACTGCTTTAGCATCACCCTTCCGTATTGTACGAGGGGTTTTCTCATTAAATGCTTTACTATGTATTGCTTTATTAATCTCTAAAACCAACAACTGAGCATCAACATCCTGAATACCACTAACAACTACCGCATTACTTCCTGCTTTCTGTATTTGCTTTGCTGCTTTTACAACCTGAGCATCCAATCCTGAATCAAGACCTCCTTTGGAACCTCCTGAACCAGTAACATATTTATACAATGCAGCTAATACTTGCTTTTGTTGTGATGGAGTAGCCTGCACTCTTTTATCTGCATTAGCACCTGTCAAAGACATATTTGCCTCAAACTGTACATGCCTAGACATTTTTCCATTCTTAGGAATACGACCTTGTGCATAACCACCATCGTACCCTCCTCCTTGCCAATCTCCTAAAAAGTCTGCAGCTATACTTACAATCGTATCTACTTTTGCAAAATCATAATCTGCAAGCGCTCTTTTACCATACATTAATTGATACGCATCCAACGCTTCATCATTGGAAATTGCATCATACACTACATGTCTTACGTTTTGATGTTTTGCTTTGAACTCAGAAATTAGTTTTGCAGTAGAAGGACTAGCATATGTTTGTGTTAACAACACAAGTTCTTTACCTCCTAAGTTATTCAACTTAGAACTTACTTCTTTATCTAAAGCATCCCAGCTAATATCTTCATTTCCCTTTTTTGGTCCTTGAAGCCTTGCACTATCATATAATGACAATACAGAAGCGTGTACTCTTGCATTGGCATCAGAATTAGTTTTAGCTAAATTGTTTTTTTCTATTTTTATTGGTCTACCTTCTCTAGTTTTTATTAAGACACTAGCAAAGTCATACCCATCTGCAATTGTAGTAGCATAATAGTTTGCCACACCAGGAACAATTCTGTCCGGCTGAACCACATATGGTATCGATTTTTTAACGGGACCTTCGCATGCTGCCAATGAAGCAGCTGCTGTACTAAAACCTACATATTTAAGAAAATCACGACGTGATGTCGAAGAATTCTCTAACGATGATTTATCACCTAAAAACTCATCCGTAGGAATTTCCTTTACGAATTCATTTTGTTGTAGCGTCTCAACAATAGAGCTATTTTCGTTTAGCTCTTCAACACTTTTCCAGTATTTCTTGTTTGATGACATATATAATTGATATTAGCTTCTTACTATTCTTCCAACTACGGAAACAATTTTTTTATTATTAATAATGGCACTTACCACATTCCAAACCACCCATCTGAGCAGCTGTCAGCTGATCTACACCATATTTCTTAGAAAGTTCTTTATGAATTTTCTCGTAATATTTATTGTCTGCAACTTTTACGTTGGTCTCCCTATGACAATTAACACACCATCCCATTGTAAGTGGAGCAAATTGATACATAACTTCCATCTCTTCTACAGGACCGTGACATTTTTGACACTCTACTCCTGCTACAGTTACGTGCTGAGAGTGATTAAAGTATGCAAAGTCTGGCAGGTTATGAATTCTAATCCATTTTACTGGTTCTGTTTTACCTGTATATGATTGCGAATCTGCATCCCATCCAACTGCTTTATATAACTTCTGGATTTCTCCATCATAAAATTCTTTTGAATGCTCTGCTGTCGCGGTAGCCTCTGCCACTTCACTTATAGACTTATGACAGTTCATACATACATTTAGAGCAGGAATTCCTGATGTTTTACTTACTCTAGCAGAAGAGTGACAGTACTTACATTCTATCTCATTATCTCCAGCATGTATCTTATGTGAATAATGTATTGGCTGAACTGGCTGATACCCTTGATCAACTCCTACCTGCATAAAGTAGCCATACACATAGTACCCACTAGCTAACATTAATAGAACTACTGTAACAAGTACCAAGAATTGATTCTCAATAAAAGCTTTCCATATTGGAGTTCTTCCTTTTGATTGTGGCAATACTACATTGTTTGCTTCTGCAAAATTTCTTAGTGTTTTGTTTACCAAAAACAACACTACTACAAGCATCAAGAACACCAATGCCAGTATTGCTAACATCACATTAACAGAAATACCAGAACCGTTATTTCCTGAAACCTCAGAACCTCCTCCTTGTGGCAGTGGTGGCGGATCAGCTTTTGGCACCATTGCATATGCTACTATATTATCTATATCAGCATTAGACAACTGCGGAAAAGCATTCATTGCAGTCTTGTTATATTCCTCATAGATAGCAACAGCCTGCGCATCACCAGAGGCAATCATTGCAGTACTATTCTTTACCCAAGAATATATCCATTCTTTCTCATACTTATCAGCAACTCCAAAAAGCGCAGGGCCTGTCATTTTCTTATATCGCTTATGACAAGCTGCACAAAGTGATTTAAACAACTCTTCTCCTTTGGCTACATCTCCTCCAGATGAAGCTTCAGTTGCAACAGCAGCATCAACAGCTGGTGCATCCTGTGCGTACACAGGATTAAAAAAAGTAAATAAAAAAACAGTTCCTAGGATTAGGATTTTAGAGGCTGAATTTCGGTGTTTCACCTGTTTCATATCTTCAAGTAGAATTATCGTCTTAATTTTGGTATGGTTTTTTCTTTTATCTTTAACAAAAAGACATAAAAACCGGCACATTTAATTCGGTAACAAAAGTACTACAATAAGTCGATTTTAGAAATGTTAGAGAACCGTTAACTATTAATTTATATTAATTCTAAATAAAACAAATTAACAATTTTAAACTATTAAACTTTACCTTTGCATTAAATCAATTTGTAATGAGAATATTAAACACTTCGAACTATACACCCTTATTTAGTTTCTTCTTTTTAATTATCAGCACTTTAAGCGCTCAAGATGATTCAGATCAAACTTCAAATCAAAACACTTTTGTTCAAGCAAATACGTACTCACAGCCAGAAGCCTCTGTTACTATCAACCAAGATCCCAAAATAAAAATGCTTCTTGATATAAAGTCAAAAATGGAAAAAGACGGAGAGTTTAGTGATCGTTACAAAATTCAACTATATTATGGAAGCCTAAACAAGGCAAATGAAATTACAAGAGCATCTAAAGAAGCCTTCCCTGATTGGGATTCATCTATCCAATGGGAGACCCCTAACTACAAAGTATGGATGGGGAATTACAGAACAAGGCTAGAAGCCGATAGAGCCTTAAAAGAAGTACACGCAAAATTTCCAAACGCATTCATATTTAAACCAGAGAAAAAGTAACAAGACTATACCACAACAACATCCATAAAGAACTCCTGAGCGTAATTTCAGGAGTTTTTTTTATTCTTTTTTTAGTGCAAACACCCTTTCTACACCAACACCTTTTAAGAATCGTGAATTCACATAAACCTACAAGAACACAAAAACCATAAACTCAAGTTTTTTTTGAAATGAAATAAAGAATATTTATAATCAAGACTAGGCTTTTACAGAAAATAACTTGATATCTTCACCTCCGTTCTTTTCAACCTAAAAAACATCTATAAAAGAACACTTCCTCCTTACATTAAATCAAGTTAACATCACTATTACAACCACACTTCTATAAACACCGCAAGCTCATACCTAGTTAAAAAAAACATCAGGTCGAGTATTGTTTAAGAAAGAGAATAGAGAAAAATCATATTGAGCTTAAATTATCAAAGGAAAGCAACTTGTTCTTAACATATTTTCAGCCTTTACATAAGCTTCTTTTACATTTAATCAGACTAGTAGCACCTCACAAAACAACATTTTCAAAACAACAAAAACTATCCTTTTACCACAGCAAACATCCTCACTATCCTTATAAATTTAAAAAGGCTAATAACGAAAGTTATTAGCCTTTTTAAATTTATAGTTAAAAGAAATACTACAATTTCTTTTTTACTGCTACTTCCTGATACGACTCTACTACATCACCAATTTTTATATCATTGTAATTCTTCACTTGCAATCCACAATCATACCCTTTGGCAACCTCTTTTGCATCGTCTTTAAAACGTTTAAGAGAAGCCAATTCTCCTGTATAAACTACAACTCCTTCTCTAATCAATCTGATTCCAGAATTACGATAAATCTTACCTGTCAATACCATACAACCAGCAATTGTTCCAACTTTAGAAATCTTAAATGTCTCTCTAATTTCAGCCGTACCCGTAACTTCTTCTTTCATTACAGGAGACAACATCCCTTCCATCGCATCTTTAAGATCATTAATAGCATCATAAATAATCGAATACGTTCTGATGTCTATTTCTTCCTTGTCTGCAACTTGCCTAGCATTTCCTGCTGGCCTTACATTAAACCCAATAATAATCGCATCAGATGCAGATGCTAATAATACATCACTTTCTGTTATTGCTCCTACCGCTTTATGGATTATGTTTACATGAATTTCTTCTGTCGATAATTTCTGGAACGAATCTGTTAACGCCTCTACAGAACCATCTACATCCCCTTTTAGGATTATGTTAAGCTCTTTAAAGTCTCCTAACGCAATTCTACGTCCAATCTCATCAAGCGTAATATGTCTTTGTGTACGAACAGATTGCTCTCTATGTAATTGCGCTCGTTTTGAAGCTATATCTTTTGCTTCTCTTTCATCTTCTAATACCTTAAACTTATCCCCTGCTTGTGGCGCACCATCAAGTCCTAAAATAGAAACTGGGGTAGAGGGTCCTGCTACTTTTACATTATTCCCTCTCTCATCATGCATTGCCTTTATCTTACCACTATTTTTACCAGCAAGAACATAATCTCCTATACGTAGTGTACCTGTTTGCACTAATATTGTAGACACATACCCTCTTCCTTTATCCAAGAATGCTTCTACAACTGTTCCTGATGCCATACGATCTGGATTCGCTTTAAGCTCAAGTATTTCTGCTTCAAGAAGCACTTTTTCTAGCAATTCTTTTACTCCTAATCCTGTTTTTGCTGAAATATCATGGGATTGAATTTTTCCTCCCCAATCTTCTACCAACAAATTCATAGAAGCTAATTTTTCTTTTATCTTTTCAGGGTTTGCCTCAGGTCTATCAACTTTATTTATAGCAAATATAATTGGAACTCCTGCTGCTTGTGCATGGCTTATTGCTTCTTTAGTTTGTGGCATCACATCATCATCTGCCGCAATTACAACAATCGCCAAATCCGTTACCTGAGCACCACGAGCTCGCATTGCTGTAAATGCTTCGTGACCTGGAGTATCTAAGAAGGCTATTTTTTGCCCATTATCTAATTGCACTCCATAAGCTCCGATATGTTGAGTTATTCCTCCACTCTCTCCTGCAATTACATTTTCTTTTCTAATATAATCTAGTAATGATGTTTTACCATGATCAACATGACCCATTACTGTTACTATTGGAGCTCTATTTTCTAAATCTTCTGGGGCATCAACAATTTCTTCTATAGCCTCTTCAATATCAGCTGTTACGAAATTTACTTCATACCCAAATTCATCTGCTACTATAGACAATGTTTCTGCATCCAAACGCTGATTCATCGTTACCATAATCCCAAGAGACATACATGCTGAGATTACTTCTGTAGTAGATATACTCATCATCGTTGCCACTTCTGACACAGTAACAAACTCTGTCACCTTAAGCACTTTACTCTCTTGTTCTTGTTGCGCTACATCATCTTCAGCTTTTTGACGGTGCTGATCTCTTTTATCTCTACGATATTTTGCTGCTTTAGACTTATTAGATTTCCCTTGTAATTTCTCAAGAGTCTCTCTTACTTGTTTTTGTACTTCTTCTTCACTTGGCTCTTCCTTGACAACAGCAGGTCTTTTTCCTTTTACTGGTCCTCTTCCACGGTTTCCACCTCCACGGTTTCCTCCTCCTCGATTTCCTCCACCAGACTGACCTCCAGGTCTACCTCCGCCAGAACCTTGATTTCCATCTTTACTTATTCTTCTACGGCGTTTCTTTGCAGCATCTCCTGCAGAAGATTTTTTATCTGATTTATCATCCTTCTTTTTAGCAGGCTTTTTAAACTGAGTTAAATCAATTTTTTGACCTGTAAAATTAGGACCATCTAATTTTTTATACTGAGTCTTTACTTTTTCTGGCTCTGAGGAAACCACAGGTTGCTCCTCTGGCTCTTTAGGCTTTTCCTTTTTACTCACCTCTGGCTCTTTAGGTTTTTCTTTCTTTACTTCTTTTGGCGCAGGAGGTGCCTGTTTTGTTATTTTCAAACCTTGCTTTTTTGGCCTATTTGAAATCATCTCAGGTTCAGAACTTTTTACTTCTTCTTTCTTAGGAACTTCTTTAGCAGAAGGAGTTTCTTTTACTTCTTCTTTTTTAGGCTCTACACCCTCTTCTTTCTTTTTAGCTCCTAATTCTATTTTACCCACCTGTTTAGGTCCGTTTAATTTAGCCTTAGCTTTCACAACTTCACGAGCCTCAGCACGCTTACGTCTTTCTTCCTGCTCATGTTCGATTTGCACTCGCAATGCTTCTTTCTCCTTCTTCTTTTCTTCTCCAACTTCTTTTGAAGCCACTTTTTTACTCTTATCTGTTTGAAATTCATCAAACAAGAGCTTATAAATTTCTGAAGAAATTTTTGTAGTAGGACGCGCATCAATCTCGTGACCTTTTGAATTCAAAAAGTCAACAGCTCGATCTAGCGAGATATTGAATTCGCGTAATACTTTATTTAGTCTCATTGTTCCTGCTTCAGCCATAAACGCCTTATTATTTAATGCTCAAATATAATTAATTGTGATTATTAATCTTCAAATTCAGATTTTAAAATTCTAATCACTTCGCCTACTGTCTCTTCTTCAAGATCAGTTCGCTTTACTAAATCACTAATATCCTGTTCCAAAATACTCTTAGCAGTATCTAATCCTATCTTAGAAAACTCTTCTATAATCCACGAATCTATTTCGTCTGAGAACTCTGTTAACTCTACATCTTCCTCAACACCTTCTCTAAACACATCTATCTCAAAACCTGTAAGCTGACCCGCTAATCTTATATTATGACCACCTCGCCCTATTGCTTTTGAAACCTCTTCTGGTCTCAACATAACTTCTGCTCGACTAGTCTCTTCATTAATCTTTATAGAAGTAACTTTTGCAGGACTTAGTGCTCTTGTAATAAATAATTGTAAATTATTAGTATAATTAATAACATCAATATTCTCATTACCTAATTCTCTCACTATACCATGTATACGCGATCCTTTCATACCCACACATGCTCCAACAGGATCTATTCTATCATCATATGAATCTACAGCTACTTTTGCTTTCTCTCCTGGTATCCTCACCACTTTCTTAACGCTGATTAACCCATCAAACACTTCGGGTATTTCAGATTCAAATAATTTTTCTAAAAACAAAGGTGATGTTCTTGACATAATTATAGATGGCTTATTACCTTTAAGCTCTACAGATTCAATAACTCCTCTTACATTTTCTCCTTTTCTAAAAAAGTCTGAAGGGATCTGTCTATCTTTTGGCAAGATAATCTCATTTCCTTCATCATCCAACATAATTATCGCTCTATGTCGAATATGATGCACTTCTGCCGTATATATCTCTCCTTCTAATTCCTTAAACTGCTTATAAATATTGGTGTTATCATGCTCATGAATTCTAGAAATCAGATTCTGTCTCAATGCTAATATAGAACGTCTTCCCAGATCAATAAGCTTTACTTCTTCTGACACATCTTCTCCCACCTCAAAATCAGGTTCTATTCTTCTAGCTGCTGTTATTGATATTTCTTGATTGTCATCCTCAACTTCTCCATCTGCAACAACGATACGATTTCTCCATATCTCCAAATCTCCTTTATCAGGATTTATAATAATATCGAAATTATCATCACTACCAAACTTCTTCTTAAGAGCATTTCTAAACACATCTTCCAAGATCGACATCAATGTAACACGATCTATAAATTTATCATCCTTGAATTCTGAAAATGATTCTATTAATGCGATATTTTCCATATCAATATATTATTATTAAAATGTTATCATAACTTTTGCTTCTACAATATCTTTATAAGCTATAGCAGCTTCCTTAGTAACTGTTACCTTACCTTTACCAACAGGTTTTGGCTCTCTTGCTTTCCAAGTCAACTCAATTACATCTTCTGTTGCCGAAACAAGTTCCCCTTCTATAGTTTGCTCAGTTGTTTTTACTTTCAGCTTTCTACCAATATTTTTTTTGTATTGACGAACATGCTTAATTCCTTCTGAAACCCCTGCTGACATTACCTGAAGAGAAAAATCCTCTTCTTCTCTATCCAAATTATGCTCTATTGCTCTACTTACAGCAATACAATTCTCTACAGTAACACCATCATCACCATCGATAATAATCTCAATACTATTACCTGAGTTAATCTTACTTTCAATTAAGAATAAAGACGGATTCTCTTGAAGCGCCTCTTCTAATAAATTCTGAACTTTGTCCTTTAATGGCATAAATAGATAAAAAGAGGGGACTTCTCGTCCCCTCATTCTGGTTTTTTAATTTCAACGGTGCAAAGATAGTAATAATATCTTAGATACAAAATATCGCTGAGAATGAATTTATTCGTAAATTTAAGATACCATATTATAGACTCTTTTTCTTTAAGCTTCGATCTAGACAAGATTGAGATTCTAAATTCACAAAACGGTAAACATATACACCTTTCAAAAAAGTTATATTATGATAAAAAACATACTTGTTCCTACCGATTTCTCAAGACAAGCAGAAAGCGCACTGAAGGTTGCTGCGCAAATTGCAAAAAGAAATGATTCTAAAATCTTTTTGCTTCACATACTAGAACTACCAATTCACCTTACTGACCTTATGTCTTCTGGTGCTCCTGCACCAGCCCCTGAGGCTATATTCTTTATGAAACAGGCTCATAAAAAATTTGAAGAAGTACTCAAACAAGACTATTTACAGGATATCGAAGTCATAGAAACTGTAAGTTTTGAAGATGTAATGCATGGTATTATCAACTCTAGCACCAAAAACAATATTGACATCATTATCATGGGATCTCATGGATCTACTGGTTTTGAAGAATTATTCATCGGTTCTAATGCAGAAAAAATAGTTCGCACATCAAAAAAGCCTGTCTTAGTTATTAAAGAGGATTGTGATATTTTTGAAATCAATGATTTTGTTTATGCTACAAATTTTGATGACGAAGACAAATCTTGCTTATTAGCCGCTCATGAATTTTCAAAATCCATCAACGCAAAGCTTCATCTTGTTTGGATCAACACTGCAAACGGTTTTAAAACTACACATGAGACTGAAGAAAAAATGAATAAAATGACTTCTTCTCTCTCTCTACAAAACCACACCTTAAATATTTATAACGATATCACTGTAGAAAAAGGAATCCTCAACTTTGCCAATTCAATTAATGCTGGCATGATCGGTATCAGCACCCACGGAAGAAAAGGAATATCACATTTTATAAACGGAAGTCTTGGAGAAGATGTAGTAAATCACGCAAAACGCCCTGTATTAACATTTAAAATATAACCGAGGTTTTTTTTTAAGACTAACCAGAAATTACAGACTCCTGCTCATTTGTTTCTACGTAAAATTGCTACCAAAGTTTTGCTATATGTTGCATTGTACCCCCCTTGTGAGAAGAAACAACTTTAAAATCATCAAACCCATCTTGTCTAAGGAAAAATGAAAACTCTGTGTCTAATGCTGAATCAGTATAACCAGCAAAGAAATATTTTGCCCCATCAATTGTATTATTAAATTGAGTATAATCATAGTCCTCATCAAGTCCTGTGAATGGGGTTACTTTCAGTGTTTCCAGATCCAGTACTACCGTCTTAAAATCACCTCCTCCATAAACCGACCACCTCTGGTCATATGAATCTGGGTGGTTATACTCCTTAGCATCTACATAAGTAAAAACAAGCTTATTATCTAACATAAAAGTACTAGAAGCATAAAATGTAATTGGAAGGACGTTGGACAGATCAACATAAAAATCTGAATCAAACGTTCCATCATCATTGAGTTTTAGTAAAGCAAAAGGATTTGGCACATCATTTTCCTTAAAGTAAGGAGCTACAAAAGCATTTCTTCTTCCAGGAGTTAAATACTTTGTACCTTTCTCATCTGAGAGAATGTCAAGTCCATTTGAATATAATCGGTTATCCTTACTATATTCGATAGAACTGGTTGTAGGGTCAAAAATTGCCACCATTGCACCTGGTTTCACATACTCTGAACAACAGAAAACAGGTGTACCAAATTCAATAGACATTAAAATTTTTCCATTTGAAAGAAGGTATTTAAACCAATCTTTATACCAGTCGATTTGCACACCAACATCAGGAAGTGGGTCTACATTGTGAACTTTTGTGATCTTCATGTTGGAAGGGTTCCACTCTACGATCACTCCTTCGGCAAGCTTTGAAAAAAAAGCCTGAGTATCTGATAGAAAAACGGGAGGTGCAACATCTCCCGAAATACCTAAATGCGCAAAACTAATAACTCCGTTCTTTGATACTTCCAAGGTAGCCTTGTCTACGCTCCATTTGGTTATCGTCGCATCATCACGGCTCCAAGTATAAGGGTGCTCATTATAAGAATAAATTCTATTGTTTAATCCCAATTCGACTGCTTCAGACACATTACTCTTAGATGGTATCTTTTCATGAACTTCCATATAATAAATTCTTCCTTCAGGTGTCTCCATTCGATACGCCAAGACATGAGCTGATTCAACCTCAGAGCTTCTTGAATTTGACTTATTCGATTTACCATCACTACAACCATTGAACAGCAATCCAACTATAGATATTATACTAAAAAACTTAATCATCCCTTTTATTTTTATGGAGTCAAAATTACATAATTATTTAAGTTAAAACTTTGTCATTAGCTTTATAAAAACACTCTTACTCAACGGTTATCTTTAAAGTAATCAAAGATCACGACGTTCGTTAGGTTTTGCATTTTCAATGTAAAGGAATTTTCTAGCTTACCAAATTCAAAATTACAGGTCATATTAGTTATAGATTATATTGACCTACTCTTCAAACTTAAAATTTTGAAAACCTGTGTTTTTCTTATCAACTCAACTATATACCCATAACGGATAAAGACAAAAACAGATAAGTCTTCTTACGTCAAATAAACGTATTCAAGTTTGTAACATGCCTTACCTTTGGCAAAGTAAGTAGTGTATATTTGGTATACAACAGGACTTGGTTTTGTCACATTCAACCACACTATTTTAATAAGATGAGGAACTCCTGATTTTATGTGAATTTTCATTCCTCCTGTCTAAAAGTTTCTATGTGATTTTTAATTTCTTCTATATACAATTTAACCCTCAAATCTGCATATTGTCGCCCGTCTTTTGCATTAGCTTTTCTAGGATTACCTGAGACACCTCGACGATCAAGTTGTGCATTTCCTCCCTTAATTGTATCACCAATGCCAAACAAATTTGGCCGAACATGCTTTTTTGAAATGGACATTATTTCAGAAACATCCCAATGACCACCATGTCCTCCTGCAGCTATGTTTCGTTTTTTAATTGATTTTTCAATTATCCCCTTGCTTTTGCATAACCGTTACCTGCATAATACACATCTACTTTTTGGTTTCTATAGCTTGAGGCAAGTGTATCTGCCAATTCCTTAAGAGGTTGTTGACTATTATAATGGTCACACATTAAAATAATCTGCGTAAAACCACTCGATATCATACTCAATGCTATTTCTTTATTGACATTATAAAAGGTTTGCTCTTCAAGAGATATTGTTCCTGAGAACTTTTTTAAGCTTATATGATTTGGAGCAAAAGGTATTATCAGAACAACAAGAGTCTTTCCTACACCTTTAGCAACTCTTTGGGTATAAGATTTCAATTTGAAGTTATGTTTCCCTAGTACCACATACGGTCCAGTTGCTTCAGTTCCTCCGCTATAATGGATATTCTATGGATACTGACCCCCATTCTGGTCATATTGACCCCTCTGTAGCTTTTGGTCTTAAAAAGATATGTT